>CAVIVK010000001.1:0-2534 GCA_963645975.1 Bifidobacteriaceae bacterium
ATTCGGCTCTATGAAAATTTTGGTTTTCAAAAGATTGGGACGATCCCCGCGTTTTTGAAAGTAAACGGAGAAGCCTTTGATTGCGATTACATGGTTCTCCGCTTAGCGAATAACGCCTGAAACAGATGCATTACGTTCAGGCAAAAGGCATTCTTTCCGCCGCAAATGGGATGAATCTCTACCGCGGCTGCACGCACGGATGCATTTACTGCGATTCCAGAAGCCGATGCTATCGTATGGATCATGCCTTTGAGGATATCGAGGTCAAGGAAAACGCCCTAACTCTTTTGGAAGATGCGCTTCGCCGCAAGCGGAGCAAATGTATGCTCGGCACAGGCGCAATGACCGACCCATACATACCGCTCGAATCAGAGCTCGGCTATGTCCGCAGCGCACTCTCGCTTGCGCTCCGGTACGGGTTTGGATTTACGCTGCAAACAAAATCGGATCGTGTCCTGCGCGATATTGATCTACTGAAAGCCATCAACGAGCGGACAAAGTGTGTGGTGCAGATGACTCTCACCACATACGATGAGGCGCTCTGCCGAAAGCTGGAGCCAAATGTCTGCACGAGTGCGGAACGTTTCGCCGCGCTGCAAAGGCTTCACGAGGCCGGGATTCCTACCGTTGTGTGGCTCTCCCCCATTCTGCCGTTTATCAACGACACGGAGGAGAACATTCTCGGTATTCTTCGTTATTGTGCCGAGGCAAAAGTAAAAGGCGTCATCTGCTTCGGCATGGGGGTGACGCTCCGCGAGGGAAACCGTGAATACTTTTTCACGCAGCTTGACCGGTTGTTTCCAGGCATGAAAGAGCAATACATTCACACCTTTGGCCTCAGCTACGAAAATAACAGCCCGCGAAATGCTGAGCTCATGCATCTTTATCACGCTTTCTGTGAAGAGCACGGCATGATGCACGATAACCGAGGGATTATCTCCTATCTGAATACCATGGAAGACAAAACCGGCGATGTCCAGCTGTGTCTGTTCTGACGGAGACCTACAGGAATAAAATGAGAATACCCCGTTTCCGGAAACGGAGGCACTTATGATATATTTTATACTGCCGCCATGCGTACAAGCGGACGTGCGATGCGTGCCGCGAAACTTTGACATATAGAAAAACGCTCCGAACGATTCAATCGTCCGGAGCTTTTTTCATGCCATATGTTTTATTCGCTGACCGCTTCGCTCTTGGTGCCGTGCAGCTTCTTCTGCAGCCAGTCCTTGCCGTCTACAAAGCGGGAGACAATGAAGCTCACCACGTAGTCGCCGGCGGCGTTTACCATCGTCGCAGGCGGGTCGATCAGCTCGCCGATGGCCAGCGCGATCGGGAACGCCACACTAAGGTGATCCGGGAAGAACATCGAGCAGAGCACCAGTTCGCCCGTACCGCCGCCGCCGGGGATACCGGACATGGCGACCGAGGAGAACACCGCCACAACGATGGCAAGAATGGCCTCGCCCGTACCAAAGTCCTTACCAAACATGCCGAACAGGAAGGCGACCTTGATGATGGCGCCCATGGCCGAGCCGTCCATATGCATCGTAGCGCCGAGCGGCATGACGATATCGGAGACTTCCTTGGAGATGCCGGTCTCCTCCGAGACTTCCATGTTCACCGGGATCGTAGCGACCGAAGAGCAGGTGCCGAACGCAGTGGCAGCCGGACGGAAGAGATGCTGGAACATGACCTTGGCCGCGCCCTTGCCGCCGCCGAAGCGGGCGTACAGCGGGGAGGAAATGAGCAGATAGATCACAGAGACAACATAGTAAATGCCAATGGCGCGGGCGTAGTTGGAAACGAAGTCCGAGCCGTGCGTCGCAACGAGCGAGGCAAAGAAACCGAAGAAGCCGATGGGCGCGTAGTAGGAGATGAGCTTGATGACCTTCATAAGGACTTCGGTAAGGTCGTTGAGCAGGAGCGCTACGCGGGACTCACGGCCACCGCACATCTGGATGCCGAAGCCAAAGATGATCGCAGCAACGATCAGCGGGAGAATGGCACGGCGGCTCCAGAGTTCAGTAAAGTCAGGCTTCGTGAAGAAGTTGATGATGAGCGTCCCGATATCCACGGTGCCGACGCCGGATTCTTCATAGCTGGGCGCAGCGGTAAACACAGGGATAAAACGGATGATGATGTACATCAGGATTGCCGCGATGGCCGCAGTAGAAAGAAACGTCCCGACCGTGATGCCCATGATGCGCCCGGCACGCTTCGCCGAGCTCATGTTCGCGATCGCCGAAGCGATGGAGCAGAATACCATCGGAACAACAACGCAGAACATCATATTGATGAACAGCGTTCCGAACGGCTCCAAAGCCGTTGCGCCCGGCCAAACCGCACCGACAATGCAGCCAGCGACGATGCCGAGCAGCATCAGTGTAATGAAACCATATTTCTTCATAAACTTTTTCATTGCACATAACCTCCACCAAGTGTTTTCGTGCTCTATTTTACTGCGCACGCCTTGCAAAGTAAACGCATTCTATGCTATACTCTCTGCAAAAGATGCTTTTATGGAGAACGGT
>CAVIVK010000002.1:0-13513 GCA_963645975.1 Bifidobacteriaceae bacterium
GTATACCGCAGCGCCGACGCCGAGCGGCAGCGCCACGCCCATCGCGATAAGAATGAGATAGAGCGTATTGTAAATGTGGGGAAGAATGCCGGTCGTCCCGGCCAGATAGCTTGTCGCCGTCGTGAGGAAGGACCATGTGAGCTGCGGCACACCGCGCTTTAAAATAATCCCGATCAGGAAGAGCAGAATACCGCCGGTAATCACCGCCGCGGCGACGAGAGCGACTTTTAAGAAAATCTCCCGGAGCTTTCTCATGCCTTTTCGCTCCTTTCGCTGAGAAGCCGCAGTGCGGCGTTAATGAGAAGAATGAAGAGGAACAGCACCAGACCCACGGAGAAGAGCGCGTCGCGCTGGAGAGAGCCGTAGGCGGCGTAGGACATTTCGGAAACGATGGCCGTTGTGAGAAAACGGACGGAAGTAAAGAGCGACGGCATGTTGGCAACGTTGCCCGCTACCATAAGAATTGCCATCGCCTCGCCGACGGCGCGGCCCGTGCCCTGGATGATGGAGGCGATCACGCCACTTTTTGCCGCCTTGAGCGAGACGAGAAACCACGTTTCCACCTTTGTTGCGCCGAGCGCGAGGGAGGCTTCCTCGTATTCGCGCGGCACGGCGCGCAGCGCCGTTTCCGAAACGGATACGATGTACGGGAGGATCATGACCGTAAGCACAAGAATGGCCGTGAGCAGGCACGCGCCGGAGGAGAGGGAGAACGTTTTCTGCACGAGAGGCACGAGCACCGTCATACCCACGAGGCCGTACACGACCGAGGGGATGCCCGCGAGCAGCGCCACGCAGCTTCTCGCCGCGGCGGCAACGCGCGGCGGGGCGGCCTTGGCGAGAAACACCGCTGTGAAGAGTCCGAGCGGCACGCCGAGGATCAGCGCGCCCGCTGTGCCGTAAATGCTCGTGAGGATAAACGGCAATATCCCGAATTCATTGGTCGGTGCGTTCCACGTCTCGCCGAAAAGAAAATTCCAGAGCCCGATCACCTGGATCGCCGGGACGCCGGAGATCACAAGATACAGGCAGATGCACAGCACAAATCCTACTGCCGCGATGCCGCAGAGGAGAAAAATCCATTTTACGATGTTTTCCAAAAGCTTTTTCTTCATAAAAGCACAATACTCCCCGACTTTCTTGTCGGGGAGTATTCTACGGCCGGGGGTGTAAAATCCGTCACCGCGCCGTTGTAAAATATTCGTAAAGCGTAAATTTTCGCTTTCCGGTCCCCCCTGACGAGGGAGGCTATGTTAAAAGCGTAAATTTTCGCTTTCCGGTCCCCCCTGACGAGGGAGGCTATGTTAAATTTGTAATATTCTGTCTATCTCAATTAACTGTAATTACATTATTAATATATATCTTTACACCATTGTGGAAAAGTGGTATAATTTTATAATGCTGATAATAGCACCTCCGGGCGCTTTATGGATCATAAGGAGAGAGAAAGAATGAATTCCCTCAACGACATATGGAACAGCGTTCTTGCCGTTCTCGGGCAGAATCTGACCGCCACGGCGCTGAACACCTGGTTTGACGACTGTACGCCGGTCGAGATCGTCAATAACCGGCTCGTCATTCACACCCCCACGGAGTTTAAGCGCGACATTATCCAGACCCGCTTCGCGCAGACGATCATTGACGCGCTCAGCGACCTTTTCTCCGCCGAGTTCAAGCTGACAATCCTCGCGGGGGACGAGCTCGACAGCTACATCTCCGAAACGAAAACGGACGACACGCTCCCGGAGGTCGCAGGCTTTACGTTTGATAACTTCGTCGTGGGACCCTCGAACAAATACGCCCACGCCGCGGCCATCGCCGTGGCGGAAAATCCCGGCAAGCTTTATAACCCGCTTTTCATTTACGGCAACTCCGGGCTCGGCAAGACGCATCTTCTTCTGGCCATCGGCAGCGCCATCCACGCAAAGAACCCGAAGGCGAAGATCGTATACGTCAAGGGCGACGATTTCACAAATGACCTCGTCCACGCCATTCAGGTCGGCGGCGGCGAGGAGCTGCGCGCCAAATACCGCAGCGCCGATCTTCTGCTGATGGACGATATCCAGTTCATTGCCGGCAAGCAGCAGACGCAGGAGGAGTTTTTCCACACGTTCAACACGCTCTATGAGGCCGGAAAGCAGATCGTCGTTACGTCCGACCGGCCGCCGATGGAGATGAACAAGCTCGAGGATCGAATCCGCACGCGGTTGGAATGGGGTCTTATGGCGGACGTGCAGCCGCCCGATTTGGAAACGCGCATGGCCATCACACGCAACAAGGCCGCGCAGTTCGGCGTTGTGCTGCCGGACGATGTCGTAACGTTCATCGGCGAGACGGTCACATCGAACATCCGCCAGCTGGAGGGCGTTGTGAAAAAGCTCACCGCCTACCGCGATCTTTTAGAGGACGATATCACCGTTTCGAGCGTGCGCCGCGCGATCAAGGACGTGATCCGCGTCGGTACCTATGTCCCCACGCCGAACGTCATCATTGCGGAGACGGCGCGGTACTTCTCCGTTTCGGAGGAGGCGCTGCGCGGGCAGTCCCGCCAGAAGAACACCGCCACGGCACGGCAGGTTGCCATGTATCTCTGCCGGAATCTCACGAACATGGCGCTCACCGACATCGGCGCGCAGTTTGAAGGACGAAACCACGCCACTGTGCTCGCCTCCATCCGCAAGATTGAGGACATGATGCAGGCCAGCCAGGAGTTTGCCATGGTCATCCGCGACGTTACCTACAACATCAATTCCAAGGCATAACGGCTAAGACAAAGTTTTCCACAAGATGTATGTGGAAAAACTGTTTATAAATGTTCAAAACTCTTCAGCTTTTCTCTGCTGTGGAAACTGTGGAAAAATTGGGGTCAAGTTTTCCACATCGAAAATCGTTGGTTTTCAAGGCTTTTGCCGAGTTTTCCACAAGTTTTTGCTCTACTGATACTCGCTTCTAAAAATTATTCTATCTTTCTTTCTGGAAGAAACGGAGGAATTGCCATGAAATTCACCTGTGAGAAATATCTGCTCAGTCTCGCCGTCGCCACGGCCGGCCGCGCCGCCGCCTCCAAAAGCCCGATTCCGGCGATGGAGGGCCTGCTCATCGAGGCCGGGCACAACGTCCGCGTTACGGGCTACGATCTCAAAAAGGGCATCTATACGACATTTGAGGCGGACGTCTCCGCGCCGGGCAGCGTGGTGCTCAACGCCAAGCTCTTTGGCGACATCGTGCGCAAGCTGCCGGACGGCATTGTTTCCGTCTGCTCGGATGAGAATAACGCGGTAAACATCGCCTGCGGCAACGCCGACTACAACATCTCCGGCACGGCGTCGGACGATTTCCCCGACCTTCCGTCGCTCGACTATTGCAGCAATCTCTCCCTGCCGCAGGATACGATGGCGCGCATGATCGCCGAGACGAGCTTTGCCATCTCCACGAACGAGTCCCGCCCGGTGTACACCGGCGCGCTCATCGAGGTGGACAACAACGTCATGACCATGGTGGCTGTGGACGGCTACCGCATGGCGCTCCGCCGCGAAGCGGTCGAAACCTGCGATGTGGAAAGCCTCAAATTCATCGTGCCGGGCGCGGCGCTCTCCGATCTCGAAAAGATCTGCATGAGCCCCGAAGAGCCGGTGAAGATCGCCGTCGGCAGCAAGCACGTTTCGTTCTCCGTGGGCGATACGGTGCTTATTTCCCGCCGTCTGGAAGGCGAATTTCTGAACTTCCGCAAGACGGTTCCCGGTGATTTCCCCATTCAGCTCAAGGCGCAGCGCGCCGATCTCATTCGCTGCACCGACCGCGTGAGCCTCATCATTGATGACCGCACGAAAAACCCGCTCCGGTGCGTGTTCGGGGAAAACCTGCTCACGATCACCTGCTCCACGCCGCTCGGCCGTGCCGAGGACTGCTGCCCGCTCGAGGGCGACGGCGGCGGGATGATCGTCGGCTTCAACAACAGCTATCTCATGGACGCTTTCAAGGCCGCGCCCGCCGACACGCTGCGCATCAATATCGTCAACGGAAGCGCCCCCTGCATCATCACGCCGGAGGACGGCGGCGACAGCTTCCTTTACATGATCCTGCCCGTGCGTCTGCGCGCGGAAGGCTGATGCGCGTCGATGCGGTGCAGACGGAAAACTTCCGTCTGCTGCAGGGCGGACGGTGCGAATTTTCGCCGGGCGTGAACGTCATTGCGGGCGCAAACGCGCAGGGAAAAACAACGCTTTTGGAAGCGGTATACATGCTCACCGGCGCAAAGAGCTTCCGCACGTACTACGATAAAGAGCTCATTGCCTTTGAAAAGGACGAGGCGGCGGTGCGCGGAGAGTATTTCGCGTCCGAGCGCGAACAGCGCATGGAGATCCTGCTCCGCCGCGGCCGGACGCGCGCGATGAAGCGCAACGGCGTAAAGCTATCGGCGGGGGAGACGGAGCAATGTCTCAAGGCGATCCTTTTTTCCCCGGACGATCTTGCCATGATCCGCGGTGCGGCCTCGCTCCGGCGGCGGATGCTCGATGCCGCCATTACGCAGCTTCGCCCCGGATACGGCGCGCTCATCGCCGAATACCGCCGCTTGCAGGAAAATAAAACACGCATTCTGCGCGACTGGCGGGAGAAGCCCTCGCTTCTCAATACGCTGGACGTTTTTTCGGACGGGATGTGCCTTTGCTCGGCAAAGATCATCCGCTACCGCGCGTCGTTCGCGCGGCGCCTTGCTGAGGCGGCGCAAAGCGTACAGAGCGATTTTTCCCGCGGCACCGAAAACCTTACGCTCACCTATACTACCGTTTCGACCGTTGCTGACCCGGCGGCGAGTGAGTGGGAGATATACGAAGCTGTCAGCGAGCGGCAGCGCCAGCTCCGCAGCGCGGAGATCGACAGCGGTCTCTGCCTCGTCGGCGCGCATAAGGACGATCTGCAGATTGCCATCAACGGCGCGGACGCGCGAAGCTACGCTTCCCAGGGACAGACGCGCACGGCGGCGCTCTCTCTAAAGCTCGCCGAGCGGGAGATATTTCTCGCCGAGACCGGCGAGACGCCGGTGCTGCTGCTCGACGATGTTTTGTCCGAGCTCGACAGCGCCCGGCAGGAGTTTGTTTTGAACCGCATCGGCGGCGGACAGACGCTTGTGAGCTGCTGCGAGGCGGTGAGCGTGGAGCGCATGACGGGCGGGCGCGTACTTTATATGGAAAAAGGACGGGTAAACGAAGCATGTACCTCCATTTAGGCGCGGATACGGTCGTGCGGACCGACAGCATCGTCGCCGTGTGCGACCTGGATAACGCCAGCTCTTCGCATATTACGCGGGAAGCGCTCCGCGCCGCGGAGAAGGCGGGCAAGGTTATAAACGTGGCGGACGATCTTCCCAAATCGTTCGTCGTCTGCCGGGAGGACGGAAAAACCCGGATCTATCTATCGCAGCTCAATACCGCGACGCTCCTGAAGCGCGCGGAGAATATATCCTTTGATTAAACTCATGGAGGAACACCCATGTCGGAAAATACACCAGTCAATCCCAATTCCTATGACGCCAGCCAAATCCAGGTCCTGGAGGGTCTGGAAGCGGTGCGTATGCGCCCGGGCATGTACATCGGCTCGACAAGCTCGAGCGGTTTGCACCACCTCGTATACGAGATCGTCGATAACGCCATTGATGAAGCGCTTGCGGGCTTCTGCACGCATATCGAAGTCTCCATCGAAGACGGCGAGAGCATCTGCGTGACCGATAACGGCCGCGGCATCCCCGTGGACATTCAGGAGCAGACGGGCAAGCCCGCGCTCGAGGTCGTCTACACGGTGCTGCACGCGGGCGGCAAGTTCGGCGGCGGGGGCTATAAGGTCTCCGGCGGTCTGCACGGCGTCGGCGCGAGCGTCGTAAACGCTCTTTCGGACTGGCTCGAGGTGCGCGTATTCAAAAACGGCAACATTTACGAGATGAAATTCTCCCGCGGCCACATTACGCAGGAGATGAAGATCGTCGGCAAGACCGACAAGCACGGCACACAGGTGCGCTTTCATCCCGACCCGGAAATGTTTGACGACACGGTCTATCATTATGACGTGCTCTTCAAGCGCATGCGCGAGCAGGCATTTCTGAACGCCGGCCTCACCATCATCATGGAGGACAAGCGCCCCGAGCAGGAGCAGCGCCAGGAGCTGTGCTACGAGGGCGGCATCCGCGAGTTTGTCACCGAGCTCAACCGCCACAAAACGCCGGTGCACGAGAATGTCATCTACATGTCCGGCGAGCGGGACACCTCCATGTGCGAGATCGCCATGCAGTGGAACGACGGCTAC
Source organism: Bifidobacteriaceae bacterium (assembly GCA_963645975.1). Lineage (GTDB taxonomy): Bacteria > Bacillota > Clostridia > Oscillospirales > Oscillospiraceae > Apopatocola. The sequence continues at coordinate 6,298 of CAVIVK010000002.1, forward strand.
GACGAGCGCATTGAGTCGTTTGCCAACAATATTCTGACGCCCGAAGGCGGCATGCACGAAACGGGCTTCCGCGCCGCGCTCACCCGCGTCATCAATAATTATGGCAAATCGCGCAAAATTCTCAAGGACGAGGAAACGCTCTCCGGCGAGGACTGCCGTGAGGGTCTGACCGCCGTCATCTCCGTCAAGCTTGAAAACCCGCAGTTTGAGGGTCAGACGAAAGCCAAGCTCGGCAACAGCGACATCCGCACGATGGTGGATGGCGTCGTGAGCGATAAGCTGGAGCAGTTCTTCGAGGAAAACCCCGGCGTCGCCAAGCAGATTTTGGAGAAGGGCATTTCCGCCTCCCGCGCGCGCGAAGCCGCGCGCAAGGCGCGCGACAGCGTCCGCCGCAAGACCGGGCTCGAATCCGGCCAGATGCCGGATAAGCTCCAGGACTGCAACGAGCGCGATCCGTCCCTCTGCGAAATTTACATCGTCGAGGGCGACAGCGCCGCGGGCAGCGCCATTCAGGGGCGCGACTCCCGCTTCCAGGCCATTCTTGCCATGTGGGGCAAGATGCTCAATGTCGAGAAGGCGCGCGTCGATAAGATATACGGCAACGATAAGCTCTATCCGCTGATCGTTGCGCTCGGCGCGGGCATCGGCAACGAGTTCAATATTGAAAAGCTCCGCTATCACAAAATCATCATCATGGCCGATGCCGATGTGGACGGCTCGCACATCCGGACGCTGCTGCTGACCTTCTTTTTCCGGTATATGCGGCCGCTCATCGAAAACGGCTATGTCTATTCCGCCGTGCCGCCGCTCTTCAAGCTCAGCCGCGGCAAGCAGCAGCGCGTGGCGTATTCCGAGCCGGAAAGGGATAGGATCTCCCGCGAGCTGCGCGGCGATAACCCGGACGCAAAGGTGGATATCTCCCGCTTCAAAGGTCTCGGCGAGATGGACCCGCACGAGCTTTGGGAGACAACCATGGACCCCGAGCGCCGGACGCTCCGCCGCGTAACGCTCGAGGATGCGCAGCGTGCCGACGAGATATTCACCGTTCTCATGGGTGACGAGGTGGAGCCTCGCCGCGCGTGGATCGAAAATAAGGCGCGCTACGTCGTCAATCTGGACTATTAAGGAGGCGGCATAATGGCACACAAACGCGATTATAAGCCGGAAGACATCGCCTTTCCCGAACAGCATATCGTTTCCTCCGAGCTCGTCTCGGAAATGGAAAAGAGCTATATTGAATACGCCATGTCCGTCATCGTCGGGCGCGCTCTGCCCGACGTGCGCGACGGTCTGAAGCCCGTCCACCGCCGCATTCTGTATGCGATGTATGAGGACGGCCTGACGCGCGATAAGCCCTACCGCAAGTGCGCCACCGCCGTCGGCGACGTGCTCGGCCGGTACCACCCCCACGGCGACGCTTCGGTGTACGACGCGCTCGTCCGCATGGCGCAGGACTTCTCGCTGCGCTACCCGCTCATCGACGGCCACGGCAACTTCGGCGACGTGGACGGCAACCCCCCGGCGGCCTACCGTTACACCGAGGCGCGTCTCGCCCGCATGGCGGACGAAATGCTCCGGGATATCGACAAGGACACCGTAGACTGGGACCCCAACTTTGATGAGACAAGAAAAGAGCCGCGCGTGCTGCCGAGCCGCATTCCGCAGCTTCTCGTAAACGGCTCTTCCGGCATCGCCGTCGGCATGGCGACGAACATCCCGCCGCACAATCTGCGCGAGGTCATCGGCGCGGCGGTCGAAGTGCTGGATAACCCGGACGCGACGCTCGACGATCTCATGCGCCATGTTCACGGCCCCGATTTCCCGACGAAGGGCATCATCATGGGCCGCGCCGGCATCCGCGCCGCCTATGCCACGGGCCGCGGCAAGGTCACGATCCGCGCGCGCACCGAGTTTGAGGAGCACGGCCAGAACCGTGTGCGCATCATCGTCAACGAGCTGCCGTACCAGGTCAACAAGAAGATGCTCATCAAGAACATCGCCGAGCAGGTCAAGGACAAGCGGCTCGACGATATCTCCGATCTGCGCGACGAGTCCGACCGCAACGGTATGCGCATCGTCATTGAGCTCAAGCGCGACGCCAACCCGCAGGTCGCTTTGAATAAGCTCTTTGCCCAGACACAGCTGCAAAGCACGTTCTCCATCATCAATCTGGCGCTCGTGGATAACCAGCGCCAGCCGAAAATCCTCTCTCTGCGCCACATCCTCGATGAATATCTGACGTTCCAGGAAGAGGTCATCACGCGCCGCACGAAGTACGATCTCCGCAAGGCGCGCGAGCGCGCCCACCTCCTCGAAGGTCTGCTCATCGCGCAGGACAACATTGACGAGGTCATCCACATCATCCGCACGAGCTACGATAACGCCAAGGAAAACCTGATGGCGCGCTTCGGACTGGACGATGTGCAGGCGCAGGCCATTCTCGACATGCGCCTGAAAGCGCTGCAGGGACTCGACCGCGAAAAGCTGCAGAACGAGTATGACGAGCTTGAAAAGAAGATCGAATACCTTGTTTCCCTGCTCGAAGACCCCGAAAAACTCAAGGGCGTACTGAAGGACGAGCTGCTCGCCATCGCCGACAAGTACGGCGACGACCGCAAGACCGAGATCCAGGACGTGGAAGACGAGATCGACATGGAAGATCTCATCGCCGAGGAGCAATGCGTCTTTACGCTTTCGCACAACGGCTACATTAAGCGTACCCCCGCCGCCGAATACCGCGCGCAGAGCCGCGGCGGCAAAGGTGTGCGCGGCATGACCACGCGCGAGGAGGATTATGTGGAGAGCGTGTTTACCGCCTCGACGCATGACTATATTCTCTTCTTCTCGAGCCGCGGGCAGGTGTACGTCCGCAAGGGCTACCAAATCCCCGAGGCCGGGCGCAGCGCGCGCGGCACGAACATCGTGAACATCCTGCCGCTCGAGCCGGAGGAGAAAATCTCCGCAATGCTCCGCGGCAAGGGCCTGCAGGAAGACGATTTCATCATGTTCTTCACGAAGAACGGCGTTACAAAGCGCATGTCGCAGGGCGAACTTAAAAACGTCCGCAAAAACGGCATCCGAGCGCTCGATATCCGCGAGGGCGACGAGCTTGTGCAGGCGCTTACGACGCACGGCAGCGAGAAGCTGCTCGTTGTAACGCGCGGCGGCATGGCCATCCGGTTTGACGAAAACGACGTCCGCCCGATGGGACGCACGGCCGCCGGTGTGCGCGCCATTCGTCTCAAGGCCGGCGACGAGGTCGTCGCCGCGGTGCGCGCGACCGACGAGGATGCAGCGGTGCTCACCGTTACCGAAAACGGCTACGGCAAGCGCACCCGCATCGGCGAATACAGTGTGCAGGGCCGCGGCGGTCAGGGTCTCAAGACCTACCAGATCACCCAGAAAACCGGCGAGATCGTCGGCGCAAAGAAGGTCACCGGCGAGGAGGACATTCTGCTCGTATCGGACGACGGCACGATCATCCGCATGGAGGCCGGCAGCATTTCGCTCCTTGGCCGCGCCACGCAGGGCGTGCGCCTGATGCGCCCGGCAGAGGGCGCGCACGTCGTCGCCATGGCGCGCGCCGAGCGCGAGGTGAGCGAGGAAGAGGAAGCCGAAGCCGCCGAGAGCGCGGAAATGCCTGTGGAGGAGTAAATGGAATCTCGTTCTCTTTTTGTCATCGTCGTGCTGATCATCGTGGCGCTCGTAAAGGCTTCGGTGAAAAATACCGCGCGCCGGGGCGTTAAAACGATCGGAAAGCAGATCGAAAAGAACGGCGAGCGGATGGCGCAGGCGCAGGACGCGCCGTTCCGTCCCGCTTCGCCGCAGAGCCATGCACAGCGCTCCGCGGCTCTGCCGCGGCGGAATGCGCCGCCGCCGGATGTGCCGGACGCTGCGTGCGTCGTGTGCGACAATACCGGCGAGGATCATTTCGCCCACGACAAGGCGCAGCGCATTGCGCAGCTCGAAGATTTCCTTAAAAACGGCATCATCGATAAGGCCGAGTATCGCACGCTGCGCGATCGATACGAGCGCGGGTTATAAGAGGGGAAAATATTCAGGGAGAAATATGAAAAATATCATTCTGTATACCGACGGCGCCTGTTCCGGCAACCCCGGCCCCGGCGGCTGGGCGTCCATCCTCCGCTACGGCGACAACATCAAAGAGCTATCCGGCGGCGAAAAGGACACGACGAACAACCGCATGGAGCTCACCGGCGTCATTGAAGGGCTCAAGGCACTCAAAGAGCCCTGCGCCGTGGAGCTTTATTCCGACAGCCAGTACATCGTGAACGCTTTGAATAACGGCTGGCTTCGCGACTGGAAGAAGCGCGGCTGGAAGCGGCGCGACGGCGAGCTCAAAAACGCCGAAATGTGGCAGGAGCTGGACACACTGCTGCAAAAGCACCGCGTCACCGCCGTATGGGTGCGCGGCCATGCCGACAACGAGTGGAACAACCGCTGCGACGCGCTCGCCGTTGCAGAGCGCGAAAAGCTCGCGTGAGAGTCGTGAGGAGAAAGAAAGATTTTACCCAGGGCAGCGTGCGGGTGTTTTTTTCGTACTATACCCCGCATTGGAGACTGCTGCTGCTTGATCTTGTGATGGCGATCTTCGCCGTGGCGGCGGAGCTTCTGTTCCCGTATGCCACGCGCTACGCGCTCAACCGCCTGCTGCCGAACGGCCTCTATAAAGCCTTTTTTCTGCTGATGGCGGGGCTTCTCGGCGCATATCTGCTGCGGGCGCTTGCGCAGTATATCGTGACTGTGTATGGCCACGAGCTCGGCGTTCGCGTGGAGGCCGACATGCGCGAGGACATTTTTGCGAAGGTGCAGTCGCTCTCGTTCTCGTTTTTCGACCAGCACCGCACCGGCAAGCTCATGAGTCGCATGACGACCGATCTCTTTGATATCACGGAGCTTGCTCACCACGGGCCGGAGACCGTCATTCAGGCCTCGCTCACGATCGCCGGGGCGATCGCCATTCTGGCTACGATCCGCTGGGAGCTGGCGCTCATCCTCTTTTTGCTGCTGCCGGTGCTGCTTGTGGTCGTGCTGCGGCTGCGGGTAGAGCTGCGAAACCGGAGTCTGGACGTAAAGCGCGAGACCGCGGAGATCAACACCGCCGTGGAGGCGGGCGTTTCCGGCATCCGCACCGTGAAGGCGTTCGCCAACGAGCAGGATGCCATGGACAAATTCCGCACGTCCAACGAAAAATTCAAAAAGGTTAAAAAGAACTATTACCGCATTTTCGGCGTGTTCAACGCCTCGACCGAATTCGCCATGGCGTTTTTGCAGCTTGTGACGCTCGCCGTGGGCGGTGTGTTCATCATGCAGGGCAAAATGGACGCGGTCGATCTCATCACATTTTCGCTGTACGTTTCGGTGTTTATGGCGCCGATCCGGAAGCTTACGCAGTTTGTCGAGCAGTTCCAGAAGGGAAGCTCCGGCTTCCTGCGGTTTCTGGAGATCATGCGCACCGAGCCGGACGTGAAGGACGCGCCGGACGCAAAGGAGCTTACGGACGTAAAGGGCGGCGTGGAGTACCGGGACGTGTCGTTCCACTATCAGAACGGCGAAGAGGTGCTGCGCCACGTGGATCTCACGATCACGCCGGGCGAAACGCTCGCGCTCGTGGGCCCGTCGGGAAGCGGCAAGACGACGCTCTCTCAGCTCCTGCCGCGGTTTTACGATGTGACCGGCGGTCAGGTTCTCGTGGACGGGCAGGACGTGCGGGAAGTGACGCAGTCCTCGCTCCACCGGTACATCGGCATTATCCAGCAGGACGTGTTCCTCTTTGCCGACACCGTGCGGGAGAACATCCGCTATGGCCGCCCGGATGCGACCGACGAGGAGGTTGCGCAGGCGGCGATTCTGGCCTCCATCCACGAGGAGATCATGGAAATGCCGCAGGGGTACGATACGTTTGTCGGCGAGCGCGGCGCGATGCTCTCCGGCGGACAGAAGCAGCGCATCGCCATTGCGCGCGTATTCTTGAAAAACCCGCCCATCCTCGTGCTCGATGAGGCGACGAGCGCGCTCGACAGCGTGACCGAGGCCGCCATTCAGGCGTCTTTGGAAAAGCTCAGCCGCGGGCGGACGACGATCGTTGTGGCGCACCGGCTTGCCACCGTGCGCGGCGCAGATCATATCGCCGTCATCGATAAAGAGGGCGTGAGCGAATACGGAACGCATGCGGAGCTCATGGAGAAAAACGGGCTCTATGCCGCGCTCTGGAATACGCAGAGGCTATCGTGAGGGAAAAACCCCTCCGTCTTTTGCCTTCGGCAAAATCCACCTCCCCTAACGAGGGAAGGCAAGAAAGCATTTCGCAAACCCACTTGGCCCCCCTAACAGGGGGGCTGGCAGCCGCAAGGCTGACTGAGGGGTTTTCTTCATAATCCTATTGAAAAAGCCAAACCGTCTGCCTATAATACAAGGCATACGATCCGGGAGGAATGAAATATGAAACGAACGAAGATCAAAGAGCTGTGGACAAACGCCGCCGCGTTTGACGGGCAGCACATCACCGTCTGCGGCTGGGCGCGCACGATCCGCGATATGAAAAATTTCGGCTTCCTCGAGCTGAACGATGGCAGCTCCTTCAAGGGACTGCAGGTCGTTCTCGAGCGCGAGAAGGTCGCCAATTACGATGAGATCGTCCGCCAGAACGTCGGCGCGGCGTTTATCGCTGAAGGTACGCTCGTCCTCACGCCGGAGGCTCCCCAGCCGTTCGAGCTCAAGGCCGACACCGTCACGGTCGAGGGCGTTTCCTCGCCGGACTACCCGCTGCAGAAAAAGCGCCACAGCGTGGAGTATCTGCGCACGATCCAGCATCTGCGGCCGCGCACGAATCTCTTTTCCGCGGCGTTCCGCGTGCGCAGCGTCGCCGCTGCCGCCGTGCATGAGTTTTTCCAGAGCCGCGGCTTTGTGTATGTGAACACGCCCATCATCACCGGCTCCGACTGCGAGGGCGCCGGCGAGATGTTCCAGGTTACCACGCTCGATATCGATAACCCGCCGCGCACGCCGGACGGCAAGATCGATTACTCCAAGGACTTTTTCGGCAAACACACGAGCCTCACGGTCTCCGGCCAGCTCAACGCCGAGAACTTCGCCATGGCGTTCGGCGATGTGTACACCTTCGGGCCGACGTTCCGCGCCGAGAACTCCAACACCCAGCGCCACGCCGCCGAGTTCTGGATGATCGAGCCGGAGA
>CAVIVK010000003.1:0-2309 GCA_963645975.1 Bifidobacteriaceae bacterium
GCGCTGCATGCTCTCCGCGCCGCGGGTGCTTAAAAAGCAGCAGTCCGCCGAGGACGGGACGATCAAGTTCCTCTGGGAGCTGCAGGACGGCAATGCCGTGGAAACGGTCGTTATGCGGTATCATTACGGAAACACCGTCTGCATCTCCTCGCAGGTTGGCTGCCGGCAGGGGTGCGCTTTCTGCGCTTCGACCATCGGCGGTCTTGTACGCAATCTTACGCCCTCGGAAATGCTGGATGAGGTGCTGTTTTCCGAAAAGGAGTCCGGCCTGCCGGTTTCTCACATCGTTTTGATGGGCATTGGCGAGCCGCTGGATAATTTCGATACCGTCATGCGTTTCTTAGAGCTCATTAACCATCCGGAGGGACGCAATATCAGCATGCGCCACATTTCGCTTTCCACCTGCGGACTCACAGAGCGCTTTGACGATCTTGCCGAACGCGATTTGCAGATCACGCTTTCCGTATCTCTGCACGCGCCGGACGACGAGACGCGAAGCCGCATCATGCCGGCCAACCGCGGCCGCGGCGTGGACGAGCTTTTCCGCAAATGCAAAGCCTACTATGACAAGACCGGACGCCGTATATCGTTTGAATACGCGATGATCGACGGCGTGAACGACTCTCCGGAGCAGGCGGAACTGCTTGCACGGCGTGTAAAACCCCTTGCGGCGCATGTCAATCTCATTCCGCTCAACCATGTGGACGAGCGCAGCTTTGAGCCATCCAAACCGGAGAATCTTAAACGGTTTGTGAATATACTTACGAAGAACGGAGTCAATACGACCATACGGCGGCGCCTCGGCAGCGATGTGGACGCATCTTGCGGGCAGCTTCGCCGCAAAATGACGAGGGAAGCAAAATGAACGCTTTCGGCATTACCGACAAGGGAAAAGTACGTTCCGTTAATCAGGACGCCTACCGGCTGAACGTTTCGCCAAACGGTGAATACGTGCTCGCAGTGCTGTGCGACGGCATGGGCGGTGTGCATGGCGGGGAGATCGCCTCGACGATCGCTGCGGACTCGTTCATGCAGTATGCAGAGAATATGCTGCACTCCGAACCGGTGACGGATGTAACGCAGATACTGCGCGAAGCGGCGGCATATGCCAATCTGAAAGTATACGACCGCGCCTTTCGCGACGAAAGCTGCTGCGGCATGGGTACAACGCTTGTGGCTGCGCTCCTCCGCCCGGAGGACGCCGCCGTAGTCAACATCGGCGACAGCCGGTGCTGCTGGCTGGCAGACGGTCAGCTCCAGCAGGTTACGCGCGATCACTCTCTTGTGCAGAGCATGGTCGACCGCGGACTGATCACCGAAGAGGAAGCACGCTCACATCCGCGCAAAAACGTGATCATGCGTGCAGTTGGGTTGGAACGCACGATTCGCAGCGATATTTTTCGGCTGGAGATCCGTTCTGGCGATGCGCTGCTGCTCTGCTCTGACGGATTGAGCAATCTCGTAAGTACCGAGGAAATGGAAGCTCTTCTTCTGGCAAGTTCGGACGACGACGCCGTCTGCCACGAGCTTTTGCGCATGGCGCTGGAGCGCGGCGCGCCCGACAACGTCACGCTGGCGCTTGTGCGCCGATGAACCTACGGGGGAACGATATGGATACGAAAAATCAGGACAAATACCGCGGCATGATGCTCGACGGCCGGTACGAGCTCGTAGAGCTGATCGGCAGCGGCGGCATGGCGGTCGTATATAAAGCGATGTGTCACCGCCTCAACCGCTATGTGGCCGTGAAGATCATGCGGCCGGAGCTCGCGAAAAACGAGAAGTTCCGCCGCCGCTTCCAGACGGAATCGCAGGCGATCGCCAAGCTGAGCCATCCGAACATCGTTGGAGTATACGATGTGAGCCGCACCGATCACGTGGAATACATTGTCATGGAGCTGGTCGACGGCGTCACGCTCAAGCAGTATCTCCAGGAGCATGGCCCGCTGGACGCGGCGCAGGCGGTAGATTTTTCCCTGCAGATTGCTCGGGCGCTCAGCCACGCGCACGGCAAGGGCATTGTCCACCGAGACATTAAGCCGCAGAACATCCTAGTTGTGGAAAATGGGGTCATCAAGGTTGCGGATTTTGGCATTGCTAACCTTCAGTCCGAAGTGCCCGATGTGGAAAACGAAGCGATTGGTTCGGTGCATTATATTTCGCCGGAGCAGGCGCGCGGACTGCCGGTAGACGGCCGGAGCGACATTTATTCGCTCGGCATCGTCATGTATGAGATGCTCTCCGGCAAGCTTCCTTTCGATGGCGACGATGACCGGACAGTAGCACTCAAGCACCTCTCCGCCGTACCC
>CAVIVK010000004.1:0-5524 GCA_963645975.1 Bifidobacteriaceae bacterium
TCGAGGAGCAGATGGTGCTCGACGGCAACTTCCCCACCGTGAAGAGCCCGAACCCCGAAAACCCGGAGGGCTTCTATCTCGCCATCGACCTTGCCAAGAAGGTAGACAGCGATCTCATCATCGGCACCGACCCGGACAGCGACCGCATCGGCGTGTTGGCGCGGCGCAACGGGGAATACATCCCCATCACCGGCAACCAGATGGGCTGCCTGCTGCTCGACTATATCATCAACGCCCGCCGCGCCGCCGGCACGATGCCGGAGCACCCCGCGGCGCTGAGCACGATCGTATCCACAACGATGGTGCAGCGCATCTGCGAGGCGAACGACGTCCACTTTGAAGCGACGTTCACCGGCTTCAAATTTATGGCGGAAAAGCTCGCCGAGTATAAGGCGAAGGGCAATTACGAGTACATCCTGGCCTTCGAAGAGAGCTACGGCTACATGATGGGCGATTACGTCCGCGACAAGGACGCCGTGGCCGCTTCCATGATGGCTGCGGAAATGGCGGCGTACTACTACGACCGCGGCATGACGCTCATCGACGCGATCGACGAGCTCTACAACAAATACGGTTTCTACAGCGAAGAGACCGTGAACCTCTTCATGTACGGCGTGGACGGCCTCGGCGAGATGCGCGCGCTCATGGCGTCGCTGCGCCAGACGCCTCCGGCGGAGGTCGGCGGCACGCCGGTCACCCGCGTGCGCGACTACCAGACCGGCGACGTGGTGATCCCCGGCCTCGGCGTTGTGGAAAAGACGCCCATCGTCGGCAGCAACGTGCTGTTCTTTGAGCTGAGCGACGGCTCGGCGCTCGTCGTCCGCCCGTCCGGCACGGAGCCGAAGATCAAAATGTATGTTCTGGCGAGAGGCGCCAGCGCGGAAGAGGCCAAGGCGAGAAAGGATCGCTATGCCGCCTACGCGCGCTCCCTCGCGGAGAAAAAATAAATCCGGCAAACAAGACCCGAATTTCTTTGGAAACGGAGGTTCGACCCATGAAAAGAAAGATCGCATTTCTGTTGGCGCTGCTCATGGCGGCGAGCATTCTCGCCGGCTGCGGCGGAAACAAGACCTGGACCGGCAAGCACGAGGTGGAGATCACCGTAAACAACTACGGCACCATCCGGCTCGAGGTGGACGCGGACAGCGCCCCCAAGACGGCATCCCAGTTCCTTAATCTCGCCAAGAAGGGCTTTTACAACGACCTGACCATCTACCGCGTCATCAATGGCTTTGCCATTTACGGCGGCTGCCCGAACAAGAACGGCACCGGCACGTCGGGCTCGACCGTGGAGGGAGAATTCACCTCCAACGGCTTCAACAACCCGCTTTCCATGACGCGCAGCGCCATCGGCATGGCGCGCGGCACGGATAAGAACAGCGGCACCTGCCAGTTCTTCATTTTGCAGAACGATGCAACGTATCTCGACGGCGATTTCGCCGTGTTCGGCTACGTTGTGAGCGGTATGGACATCGTTGACCAGATCGCCGCGAGCGTGCAGGTCACCGGCGCGGACGGCTTCATCGCCGAAGTGAACCAGCCGGTCATCACGAGCGTCAAGGTATTCGGCTGAGACGCATAAAACAGCCCGCGGACGCATGGCGTTCTCGTGGGCTGTTTATTTTCGGGAGGTCAACCGTTTTTTGAAAAAGCTCATTTCCTGTATTCTTGTTTTGCTGCTGCTCTCCACGGCGGCGCTCGCCGTACCGGGGGACAGCTGCGTTGTGCTCGGCGAAGAGCTCACGCTCGGCGAGACCGACGGCATATTCGCCGCGCTCGGCGTGGAGCGCGGCACGGCGATGGAGCTGACGCTCTCCAAGGCCGAGGCGGACGCATATTTTGCGGACGTGCCGGTAAAGGCGGCGTCCGTCGGTGTGTTCGTGCGCATCCGCTCCGGCGGCGAGGGGCTTTCGCTCTCGCTTTCCAACATCACCGGCGCGGAGACCGCCATTGCTGCGGCGCTCACCGCCGCCGGCGTGACGGACGCGGAGATCGTCGCCGCCGCGCCGGAGGAGACCGGCGCGCTCGCCATGCTGCCCGCCGTATACAAGGCGTATGAAACGCTCACGTGCGTTGCTCTTGCTGCGGAAGCGAAGGAAGCCGCTGCCGCGGCGCTGCGCGAGGCCGACGAGCTCTCCGGCGAGATCGACCCCTCAAAGCTCGAAGAGCTGCTCGGCACCATGACGGACTTTTTTGATGAGCTCTCCGCGCTCTCCGATGACGAGCTGCGCGAGCGCATCCGCTCCCTTGCCGCCGAGCGCGGCATAACGCTCAACGATGCGCAGACGCAGCAGCTCGCTGATCTCTTCCGGAAGATCCAGAGCCTCGGCGGCTCGGGACTTGCCGAGCGCATGCAGGATCTGCCCGAAACGGTGGAGAAGATCCGCGAGACCGGCGAAAACGCCCTGTCCACCGCCGGAACGGTGTGGGACAGCGTCCGCGGCTTCCTTCAGCGCGTCGGCAAAACGCTCTCCGCACTCTTCGGAGATTGAACGAAATCACTACAGAGAGGAAATATACCATGTCTGACTACATCATTGCGACTTCTTCCACCTCCGACCTGCCGCGCACGTGGCTGGAGGAGCACAACATCCCGTTCATCGCCTATTCCTACACCGTGAACGACGAGCCCCGCGAGGACGACTGCCGCGAGGAGACCCGCGCCGCGGTCTACGCCGGCATGCGCCGGGGCGATAAGCTGCGCACCTCCATGATCAACGAATTCGTCTACTATGACTTCCTCAAGACGTTCCTCGACGAGGGGAAGGACGTGATCTTCCTCGATATGTCGCAGAAGATGTCGGTGTCTTTTGTCAACGCGAACAAGGCCGCGGACAAGCTGCGCGCCGAGTTCCCCGATCGTAAGCTCTATGTTATGGACACGCTCTGCATCTCCGGCGGCCTGGGTCTGCTCGTGATGAACATGGTGCGCCGCAAGGAAGCCGGGGCAAGCTTCGACGATGTCGTCGCCTGGGGCGAGGAGAACAAGCTCCGCATCGCCCACCGCTTCACCGTGGACGATCTCAATTACCTCAAGGAGGGCGGGCGCGTCTCGAACAGCGCCGCGCTCGTGGGCTCGATCCTTGATATCAAGCCCGTGCTGTATGTCCCCAATGCCGGTACGCTCGATGTGGCGCAGAAGGTGCGCGGCCGCAAGGCGGCGCTGCGCGCCATCCGCGACGGGATCCTGCACGATTTCAGCGAGTGCGACCCGACCGGCACGGAGATCCACATCCTGCAGGCGGACTGCGTCGCCGACGCCGAATGGGTGCGCGACGAGATCCGCAAGGCGTATCCCCAGGTCGGCGAAATTACGATCACGGCGCTCGGCGTTGTCATCGGCGCGCATTGCGGCCCCGGACTGTTGACGGTGTTCTACCTTTGCAACGGCCGCCAGCCCAAATAAAAGAAAAGCATGATGGGCGGGGCGGATATCGCCCCGCCCATCCATATTTCTGCGAAAGAGAGACGTACTATGCCGGAAGAAAACATGCGCATCGAACACGATTCCATGGGCGAGATCGCCGTCCCCGCGGATAAATACTGGGGCGCGCAGACCGAGCGCAGCCGCCGGAACTTCCCCGCCGGAGCGGGTCATGAAACGATGCCGGAGGAGATCCTCCGCGCCTTTGCCATTTTGAAAAAGGCGGCGGCGGAGGCCAACCGCGCGCTTGTGCCGCAGCGGATGACCGAGGAAAAGTGCGCCGCCATATCGCGCGCGTGCGACGAGATTTTGGCCGGGCAGCTCGACGGCAATTTCCCGCTCGTCGTATTCCAGACCGGGAGCGGCACGCAGTCGAACATGAACGTCAACGAGGTCGTGGCAAACCGCGGCAACGCCATCGCCGGAAAGAAGCTCCTGCACCCGAACGACGATGTGAATATGTCGCAGTCCTCGAACGACACGTTCCCGACGGCGATGCACATTGCCGCCGTCATCGCGCTGGAGGAACACCTTCTTCCGATATGCGAGCGCTTTGTCCAGACGCTCCGGCGGCTGGAATCGGAGAACGAGGATGTGCTGAAGGTCGGGCGCACGCATCTGCAGGATGCCGTGCCGCTTCGCTTCTCGCAGGAGATTTCCGGCTGGCGCGCGAGCGTAGAAACGGATATTGAGCTGCTGCGCGCCGCCGTGGAGCCGCTGCGCGCGCTTGCTCTCGGCGGTACCGCTGTCGGCACGGGGCTGAACGCCCCGGCGGGCTTCGCTGTGCTGTCCGCCGAGCGCGTCAGCGCGCTGAGTGGCCACAAATTCGTGACGGCGGAGAATAAGTTCCACGCGCTCACGTCGCGCTCAGAGCTCGTGTTTGCCCATGGCGCGCTCAAGGCGCTCGCGTGCGACATGATGAAGATCGCCAACGACGTGCGCTGGCTCGCCTCCGGGCCGCGCTGCGGACTGGGCGAAATCTTCATCCCCGAAAACGAACCCGGCTCGTCCATCATGCCGGGAAAAGTCAACCCCACGCAATGCGAGCAGGTCACGATGACGGCGGTGCAGGTCATAGGCAACGATACTGCCATGGGGCTCGCCGCGTCGCAGGGAAATTTTGAACTGAATGTTTTTCTGCCGGTGTGCATTTATAACTTCTTGCAGTCCGCGCGGCTCCTTTCAGCCTCCATTGCGTCCTTTGATGCGCGCTGCGTCTCCGGCATCCGCGCGAACCGGGAGAAAATGGCGGAGAACATGGAGCGCTCACTCATGCTTGTCACGGCGCTCACGCCGCACATCGGCTATGAGCGCGCCGCCGAGGTCGCAAAGCTTGCGCACCGCGAAAATCTCACGCTGCGCGAGAGCTGCCTCCGGCTCGGATACATGACGGCCGAGGCGTTTGACGCCGCGTACCGCCCCGAGAAAATGGTCTGAGAGAATATGGATCGAAACAAACGCGAAAAGCTCAAGCGCCAGGCGACGGCTGCTGCGGTCGCCACCGTGGCGAGCGCGAGCGTGATGGTCGGCGGTATCCTGCCGGACGACGGTGTTTTTGATGACGGCGCGGAGGATTTCCCGACGCCCATCGTCGAGACCGTGCCGCTTCGCGGCGCGGGCGGCGACGCGCCCAAAACGCAGGCCGAAGCCGTCGCCGAGAGCGAAGAGGAAAAGAAAAAGGCGCAGCGCGCGGCGGCGTGGTTTGCCCGCCTGCCGTTCGGCGCGCGGGTGCTTGTCGCCGCCGGGATCGGGGGCGCGGCGTGGCTCACGGCCTCGGGCGCGAGCGCCCTTCTTGCCGCGGCGCTGCCCACGGCGGCCGCCGCGGTACTCGGCTGGGGGCTCACAGTACTCGCCCTCGCCGCCGGTTTCACCGCTTTTGTGAAGGCGTTCTTCCCGGAGAAAAAGCTGCGGGACATCGTGAAAAAGAAAAACCTCTGGTGGCTGCTCGGCGGTGCTGCGGCGCTCATTGCGCTCGACGAGGTGCTGCCGCTCGTGTGGGCGGGATACTCGACCGCTGCGGCGTTTGTGAAGCTCGCTGGAGGCGCCGCTCTTCTCGGCGGCACCGTGACCGCCGCGGTGCGCGGCGAAAAGCGCCGCGAG
>CAVIVK010000005.1:0-6661 GCA_963645975.1 Bifidobacteriaceae bacterium
CTTGCCTCCCCTAACAGGGGAGGTGGCAAAAACAAAGTTTTTGACGGAGGGGTTTCTGTGCGCTGTATTCCGTACAAAGCAAACCTGATAACACGCGCAAAGAATCTCCGACAAAATATGACACCGCAGGAGCGGAAGCTGTGGTATTTGTTCTTTCGTTCGTACACGCCACGGGTTTACCGGCAACGCGCTATTGGCGAATACATCGCAGACTTTTACTGTCCGGCAGCACATCTCGTCATAGAGCTTGACGGAAGCCAGCACTATGAAGCGGATACGTTGCGGCGGGACGCCGAGCGCACTAATGTGCTCAGGACACTAGGCATTTCGGTTCTGCGTTTTACGAATGCAGAGATTAACGAACACTTTCAAGCCGTATGTGAGTGTATTGACCGGGAGATACGCGCACGGACACGAGGATGAACCCCTCAGTCTCGCCTATGGCGAGCCAGCTCCCCTTTTAGGGGAGCCAAGTGAATTTGCGATAAACAATCTCGATCCCTGCGCATGCACATGTGCGGCGCAGGGTTTTTTATAAGGAGAAAAAAGTATGGAATCCAAGGTATTTAACTATATCGCCCGCGAGAAGGCGCGGCAGGACGCGACCGTGGAGCTGATCGCGAGCGAAAATTTTGTGAGCGACGCGGTTCTTCGCGCCGTCGGCTCGTGCCTTACGAACAAGTACGCCGAAGGCTACCCTGCCGAGCGCGTTTCCGGAAACCGCGGGCGCTACTACGGCGGCTGCGAGATCGTGAACGAGCTCGAGGAATACTGCTGCATGATGTGGAAAACGGTATTTGCTACCGACTACCACGTGAACGTCCAGCCGCACAGCGGCTCGAACGCCAATCTCGCGGCGTATATGAGCGTGCTGCAGCCGGGCGACACGATCCTCGCCATGTCGCTGAATAACGGCGGGCATCTCACGCACGGCTCTGCCGTCAACTTCAGCGGCAAGCTCTACGACATGAAATTCTACGACGTGGACGATCAGGGCTTCATTGATTTCGCGGACGTGGAGCGCAAAGCCGCCGAATATAAGCCAAAGCTCATTCTCGCGGGCGCTTCGGCCTACAGCCGCGTCATTGACTTTGCGCGCTTTGCGGAGATTGCAAAGAGCGCGGGCGCCTACTTCATGGTGGACATGGCGCACATCGCGGGGCTCGTCGCGGCAGGGGATCATCCGTCGCCGTTTGGTCTCGCCGATATCATCACGACCACAACGCACAAAACGCTGCGCGGGCCGCGCGGCGGCATGATCTTCTGCCGGCCGGAGCTCGCCAAAAAGGTGGACAGCGCCGTGTTCCCCGGCACGCAGGGCGGGCCGCTCGAGCACGTGATCGCGGGCAAGGCCGTCGCTGCCGAGGAGGCGTGCACGGACGAATATCGCGAATACATCCACGCCGTGGTGCGAAACTGCCGCGCGATGTGCGGGGAGTTCATGAAAATGGGCTACGACGTTGTGACCGGCGGCACAGACAACCATCTGTTCCTGCTCGATCTCACGAAAACGGGTCTCACCGGCAAAGCAGTACAGGACGAGCTCGACCGCCATGGCATCACGCTCAACAAAAACTGCGTCCCGAACGAGACGAGAAGCCCCCAGCAGACCTCCGGCGTGCGCATCGGCACCGCCGCGATGACGACGAAGGGGTATACCGAAGCGGACTTCATCGCCGTCGCGCACCGGATCGACGAGGTGCTGCGCGCCATGCAGGCAAAAACTATGTAAAGTTTTGGCGAAATGCCATAGCGGGGGTTGCGTTGGAAACGGTTTTATGGTAAATTAGATACAATAACCGGATTGCCTCCGCTCTCCACCTTACGAGCGGTGCGCGGTTCGATGAAAGGAGTTTGTTTTCCCCGCAGGATCCGCGGTGCGGCAGTGTGGAGACCTGCCGTATAGCCTCCGTACATATTCGGCGGAGGTAAGGTCTGAGCAAGCGGAGGCTCTCAGATCAGGATCGGTACGCATGGCAGAAGTACGTCTGGTAGACATCAAGAAGGTTTATCCCAATCAGGGCGGCACGAAGAAGAAAAAGGGCGAAGCCCCCGAGAAGAAGCACAATCTGCAGATCACCGAAGAGGGTGTCGTTGCGGTGCAGCAGTTCTCGCTGGACATCGCCGACCGGGAATTCATCGTGCTCGTCGGCCCGTCCGGCTGCGGCAAGTCCACGACGCTGCGCATGATCGCCGGTCTCGAGGAGATCACCTCGGGCGATCTTTTCATCGACGGCAAGCGTATGAACGACGTCGCCCCCAAGGACCGCGACATCGCCATGGTATTCCAGAACTACGCTCTTTACCCCCACATGACCGTTTACGAGAACATGGCGTTCTCGCTCAAGCTCAAAAAGCTCCCGAAGGCCGAGATCGACAAGAAGGTCCGCGAGGCAGCGGAAATTCTGGACATCACCGCCCTGCTCGACCGTAAGCCGAAGGCGCTCTCCGGCGGCCAGCGCCAGCGCGTCGCCATCGGCCGCGCCATCGTGCGCAGCCCCAAGGTGTTCCTCATGGACGAGCCGCTCTCCAACCTCGACGCCAAGCTCCGCAACCAGATGCGCGCCGAGATCATCAAGCTGCGCGACAAGATCGACACCACGTTCATCTATGTCACCCATGACCAGACCGAGGCCATGACGCTTGGCGACCGCATCGTCATCATGCGCGACGGCTTCATCCAGCAGATCGGCACGCCGCAGGAAGTGTTCGATAAGCCCGCCAACCTGTTCGTCGCCGGGTTCATCGGCACGCCGCAGATGAACTTCTTCGACGCCGAGCTCAAGCGCGACGGCGACAAGTACTCCGTGGAGGTCTGCGGTGAGCAGGTCAACCTCACCGAGGATAAGCAGGCAGCGCTTCTGCGCAACGACGTGAAGTCCGGCCCCGTGACGCTCGGCATCCGCCCGGAGCACATCGTGCTCGCGAAGAACGGCGGCATCCCCGCGCGCGTGGACGTGTCTGAGATGATGGGCTCCAGCGTGCATCTGCACCTCACCGCCGCCGGCCACGACGCCGTTGTGATCGTGCCGACGCTCGAGCTGGACGCCATCCCGTCTTACGGCCAGCAGGTCGCTCTCGAGCTGCACGAGGACAGCATCCATCTCTTCGACCGCGAGACCGAGAAGTCCCTGCTTCTCTGAGGCGCGGATAACCCCTTCTGACAAAACCCGACCCGCCGGGATATCCCGGCGGGTCTTACAATGTAAAAATTTTTCGGAGGAACCCTCTATGGAAAATCCTGCGCTTATCATCATGGCCGCCGGTATGGGCAGCCGCTTCGGCGGGCTCAAGCAGATCACGCCCGTGGGCGATAACGGCGAGATCATCATGGACTTCTCGCTGTACGACGCCTACCAGGCGGGCTTTCGCAAGGTCGTGTTCGTCATCAAAAAGGAACGCGAGGCGGATTTCCGCGCCATCGTCGGCAGCCACGTGGAAAGCCGGATGGACGTGCAGTATGTGTTCCAGTCGCCAAACGACGTGCCGGAATGGTTTACCGTTCCCGAAGGGCGCGAGAAGCCGTGGGGTACGGCGCACGCCGTGCGCGCGTGCCGGAACGTGATCGACGGCCCGTTCGCCGTCATCAACGCCGACGACTTTTACGGGGCGGGCGCGTTCCGCGCGCTGTACGCCTTTCTCTCCGAGCCGATGGCGGAGAGCGAGAACGCCATGGTCGGCTACCGTATGCGCAACACCGTGACCGAAAACGGTTATGTTGCGCGCGGCGTGTGCGAAACGGAGAACGGCTTCCTCACCTCGATCACCGAGCGGACGCACATTGAAAAGCGCGGCGACCACGCCGCCTACACGACCGACGGCGAAACGTACATCGATCTCCCCGGCGATACGCTCGTATCCATGAACTTCTGGGGCTTCCGGAAGCGGATGATGCGCGCCTTCGACGAGCGGTTTGAGGATTTCGTGCGCGAGATTCTGCCGAAAAATCCGCTCAAGGCCGAGTACTTTCTGCCGTGGGTCGCGGATAAGGAGATGCACGCCGGGCTTGCGCGCGTGCAGGTGCTGCCGTGCGAGGAGACGTGGTACGGCGTAACGTACCGCGAAGACCTCCCGCGCGTCCAGGCCGCTGTGGCGGAGATGAAGGCGAAGGGCGTGTACCCGAAGAAGCTTTGGGAATGACGGGGGAGAAGAACCCCTCAGTCTCGCCTGCGGCGAGCCAGCCCCCCTAACAAGGGAGCCAAGATAGTTTGCCGCAAATCCGCTTGCCTCCCCTATTAGGGGAGGTGGCAAAAACGAAGTTTTTGACGGAGAGGTTTGCTCCTCCCGGAATTGGAAAAAGGAACTGCCGCAGAGGCCATCTGCGGCAGTTCCTTTTTTTGCGTTGCCTTATTTACTTTTTCCCAAAAAGAGAGAATTTCTTCTTCTCATAAGGCTCCGAGCGAATGGCCGTGATCGTGTACCCGGTGCCATCAAGCACACGACGCAGCTCTTCTTCGCTCAGCGGCTCTTCGGAGAGGATCTCCGTTTCGCCTTTTGCATGAGACGAGGTAACTTTTTTCACGCGGAGGGCGTTGCGGATGGCGTCATTCACATGACTTTCGCACATTCCGCAAGCCATTCCGTCGATCGTGAGTACGGTTTTAACCATGATGTTTTCCTCCTTCGTGGCAGGAGCCGCCCATCGGACAATGGCCGCAGTTTCCGCCGCAGGACGACTTTCCCTGTTTCTTGTCCTTTACGAGCGAGCGTATGATCAATACGACAATTACCGCCAGAACGATCGTGATGAGGATCGTTCCGATGTTTTCCATGATCCAGCTGAGCATGAAACCTTACCTCCTTTGAGGAATTTGCTTCTTGGAGAGGAGAGATTACTTCTTAACAGCCTTGTCGCTGAGGCGGGTGGCCTCGGTGTACTTCTTGAAGAAGAGCATGTAGATGATGAACGCGAGCACGAGCAGCGCGAAGATCAGGCCGATAACGTTGACGTTGCCGGTGAACAGGCCGCCGAACTGGTTGATCATCAGGGCGATGGCGTAAGCGAACACGCACTGGTAGCCGATGGCGAACCACGTCCACTTGGCGTTGTTCATCTCGCGCTTGATAGCGCCGATGGCCGCGAAGCACGGAGCGCACAGCAGGTTGAACACGAGGAACGAGTAGCCGGTGATGCCGGTGAACGCCGCGCCGATGTGCTGCCACACGGTGCCTTCGCCAGCGCCGTAGAGAATGCCGAGCGTGCCGACGATGTTCTCCTTGGCGACGAGACCGGTGATGGAAGCGACCGTCGCCTGCCAGTTGCCCCAGCCGAGAGGAGCAAAGATCCAGCAGATCGCGCCGCCGATGGCCGCGAGGATGGAGGAGTCGATCTGATCCTCGGAGAGCATCTGGAACTGGCCGTCAACCCAGCCGAAGTACGTGGTGAACCAGACAAGGATGGTGGAGAGCAGGATGATCGTGCCGGCCTTCTTGATGAAGCTCCAGCCGCGCTCCCACATGCTGCGGAGAACGTTGCCGAGAGTCGGCCAGTGGTAGGCGGGCAGCTCCATGACGAACGGAGCGGGGTCGCCGGCGAACATCTTGGTCTTTTTGAGCATGATGCCGGAAATGACGATGGCGGCCATGCCGATGAAGTACGCAGAGGTGGAAACCCAGGCGCTGCCGCCGAAGATCGCACCGGCGATCATGGCGATGAACGGAACCTTCGCGCCGCAGGGGATGAACGTGGTGGTCATGATCGTCATACGGCGGTCGCGCTCATTTTCAATGGTACGCGAAGCCATGACGCCCGGCACGCCGCAGCCGACGCCGATGAGCATCGGGATGAAGGACTTACCGGAGAGGCCGAACTTGCGGAACACACGGTCAAGAACGAACGCGATACGGGCCATGTAGCCGCAGGCTTCGAGGAACGCAAGGAGCAGGAAGAGGACGAGCATCTGCGGCACGAAGCCGAGCACCGCGCCGACACCGGCGACGATACCGTCAAGGATCAGGCCGCTGAGCCATTCCGCCGCGCCGGCCGCCTCAAGAGCGTTGCCGATCAGCACGGGGATGCCGGGAACCCAAACACCGTAATCCGCCGGATCGGGCTCATCGCCGATCTCGTCGAGCGTGGCGACAGCCTCTTCGTAATCGGCGATCGTCGCGGTCTCTTCGGTGATCTCGAGGGTCTCTTCGTCTTCTACTTCGTAAGTAAATTCGCCTTCGGGAGCGGCGCCGTTTTCTTCGACGTAAGCGTCGTAGCCGTCCACGATAGCGGAGGCGTCCGCATAAGCATCAGCGACTTCACCGTAAGCGGCAGAGCCGATGCCGAACAGGTGCCAGCCGTCGCCGAACAGGCCGTCGTTGGCCCAGTCGGTCGCGGGGGCGCCGACGGCGACCATGGCGATCCAGTAGACCAGGAACATCACCACCGCGAAGATGGGCAGACCCAGCCAGCGGTTCGTGACGATCTTATCGATCTTATCGGAGGTGGAGAGCGCGCCGGCGTTTTTCTTCTTGTAGCAGGCTTTGATGACCTCGGCGATGTAAACGTAACGCTCGTTGGTGATGATGCTCTCGGCGTCGTCGTCGAGTTCCTTCTCGGCGGCCTCGATGTCCTGCTCGATATGAGCCTTGACGTCGGCCGGGATGTTCAGGGACTCGAGGACCTTATCGTCGCGCTCGAACACCTTGACGGCGTACCAGCGCTGCTGCT
>CAVIVK010000006.1:0-3098 GCA_963645975.1 Bifidobacteriaceae bacterium
ATATGGACGCCATGATGTACAAGATCGAGGGCGAGGATCTCTACCTCATCGGCACGAGCGAGCACTCCATGATCGGCTCGTTCATCGACCGCATCGTCCCGGAGAAGGAGCTCCCCATCACCTATACGAGCTACTCCCCCTGCTTCCGCAAGGAAAAGGGTGCGCACGGCATCGAGGAGCGCGGCGTTTACCGCATCCACCAGTTCGAAAAGCAGGAGATGATCGTCGTCTGCAAGCCCGAGGAGAGCATGGAGTGGTACGAGAAAATGTGGCGCTACAGCGTGGAGCTGTTCCGCTCGCTCGAAATTCCGGTGCGTCAGCTCGAATGCTGCTCCGGCGACCTCGCCGATCTCAAGGTGAAGAGCTGCGATATCGAGGCATGGAGCCCGCGCCAGCAGAAGTACTTTGAGGTCTGCTCCTGCTCGAATCTCGGCGATGCGCAGGCGCGCCGGCTGAAGATCCGCGTCCGCGGCGAAGACGGCAAGCTCTATCTTGCGCATACGCTCAACAACACCGTCGTCGCGCCCCCGCGCATGCTCATCGCATTCCTGGAGAACCATCTGCATGCCGACGGCAGCGTTGACATCCCCGAGGTGCTGCGTCCGTACATGGGCGGCAAGGATCATCTCGAAAAGAAGTAAGACGTAAAATTCCAACGGGAACAACCAATGGAAAACAGCGTTCGTATCCGCATTCTGCGCTGCGGAACGATGACTCCCCCGGCGGCAGCGTATCCGGGCGTGCCGAAGCGGTACGTCCGGCGCGGCCGCGTGGAGCTGCCGGTGAGCGCGTTTCTCATCGAGACGCCGGGACATAAGCCGGTGCTCGTCGATACCGGCTGGGGGCGCGCAATCAGCCCCGCGGGCGTATACGACCACGCCGCGGCGCGCGCGAAGCTCCCGCCGCGGCTGTGCACCTACTGGCAGCCGGTCACGCCGCCGGGGTGGAGCGTGCGTGAGCAGCTTGCAAAGCTTGGCCTCTCCCCTGCCGAGCTCGAAACGGTTCTGCTCACATCGCTGGAGCCGGATCATGTTGCGGGTGTGGATGAGGTGAGCGACGCGCCGTGCATTGAGCTGCCGGAACAGGAGAAATACTGGACACCGCGCACCGTGTACGCGCTGCGCCAGCCGCGCTCGCTCTGGGAGCATCTGCCCATTCGGCCGTTTTATTACCGCGGCGTGCCGGACGGGCCATTTCGCCGGACGTGGGATCTCCTCGGCGACGGGAGCATCCTCTGCATCAGCACCCCGGGGTATACCGAGGGCGCGTGTGTCCTGCGCGTAAACTCCCCAAGCGGAAAGTTTGTGCTCGTGCAGTCTTCCGTCGCCGTATGCCGGGACATGCTCGGCACGGAGAACGTGCCGCTCGCGGGCTTTAACCGTGAATTTCAAAAGCGCTCGCTTGCCTGGCTTTCGGACGCGAGCCGCGAGGAAAACTGCGCCGCCGTTCTCTTCGGGCATGACCCGGAGGAGGAGCCGCGCGTGATCGAATTTTGAGGTGAGAAAGTGAACGAAAAGCTGAAAGCACTCTATGAAAAATATAAGGATCTGATCCCCTACGTGATTTTCGGCGTGCTGACGACGATCGTAAATTACGTCTCCTACTGGCTGTTCGCGCATCCGCTTGGCTGCGGCACGGTATTCAGTACCGCCGTCGCGTGGCTTTTGAGCGTGCTGTTCGCCTATGTGACGAACCGCCGCTGGGTCTTCCACAGCGAAGCGAAGGGCACGAAGGAGATCGGGAAAGAGTTTGCGGCGTTTTTCAGCGCGCGTCTCGGTACGGGGCTTTTGGATATGCTCATTATGTACCTGTGTGTGGATCTCCTCGGCTGGAACGATATGGTCATGAAGCTCGCCTCGAACGTCATCGTCGTCATTCTCAACTATATTTTGAGCAAATTTTTCATCTTCAAGAAAAAAGAAAAATAAAACGCAGCAAAAAAAGCGCCATCCGGCTGGATGGCGCTTTTTGTATGCAATAAACGAAGTGCTCAGCGCTTGCTGAACTGAGGCGCACGGCGGGCGGCTTTGAGACCGTACTGCTTTCTGTCTTACGGGCGGAAACCATTGATTTTACTGGGTTTTCTGAACCTTTGGGCTTCAGTTAACCCACCTGCTCACCCATTTGCAGAACTTTCATCCTTACTCCGATTTTCGAGCGAAAGCTTTGTTCACTACGGAGGATAACTGTTGTGGTCTATTATACTTTGCCTTCGCATAAATGTCCATAGTGATTTTGCTGTTCTTATGCCCTGCCAAATACTGGACAGTTTTAGGATCTGCTCCGGAATAAATCAGATTCGTGATGTAAGTATGACGAAGCTGATGCGGAGTGACCTGAAAGTCAAGGCTGTACACCACATTTCCATTGTGTGCCGCTTTTTCGCCCAAAACCGGCGTCACGGTATGCATAATTTTCTTGCCGTTTACATACCTGGCATAAGTCCGTTCTTTGGTTGAGCGAGTAACAATGTATTGCTATACCCTCTTGAACTGAGTGTAGGACAGTGGATCACCGTCACGATTAGCAACCACATATTCCGAGCCAGAGCGCTCTTTCGCTTCACGCAGGCAGTCCACTAATACTGCAGGTATCGGGACGTCCCGCCGGGCGGCCTTGGTCTTGAGATCACTGGAAATAACAGGCCGATTGTGCTCCGAATGCCACGCCCTTTGAACAGATAGGTACGGTGCATCAACATCAAGGAACACGCAATCCCATTTCAGAGCGAGAATCTCTTCCCGCCGCAGGCCGGCATATAGCCCGATCATTACGAACACATACGGAGGAAGACCTTTGATGGCCCCAAGGAGCTTCTCGGCTTGTTCATCTGTGAGAGCCTCTCGTTCATTCTGTGGCTTCCCTCCCTTTGAAGAAAGCTTTTCACAGGGGCAGAAATCGATGATCTTACTTTCAACCGCCGAGTAGAATATGCACTTATAGAGCATCTGGACAGAGCGGTAAACCGAACTTGATTTTGTTGAGACTGCAACCATACCCTATGGGGAGAACGGGGTAATCTCCGATATATCGGATTTGCCTGGTTTCCCTGTATTTAGGCGGTATCAGAATTGCAGGCTTGGGGCAGGTTTTCGAGA
>CAVIVK010000007.1:0-4294 GCA_963645975.1 Bifidobacteriaceae bacterium
GTGGACGCGCGCCATTCTCGGTGTGCTCGCGCCGGAGGTGCATCTCTGCGCCGCGCCCGAAGCACGCGATCTTTTGATCCGCATCATTGAGAGCACCGGCGACACGTGGGAGGAAGTCCGGCATCTTCGCAAAACGCCGCTTGTGTGCATGCGCCGGGAGATCGATTTTGACGACGTAAAGCCCGGCGACGCACTCATCACATTCTCGAAGCTCGGCGTGCTCTCCGTGGCCGAGGATCTTCGCGCGCATGGCAAGGAGCCCGCCATCATCTATGGCGCGCTCCCCTACTCTACGCGGCGGCGGCAAATGGAGGGCTTTCTTGAAGGGCGGATGCAGTACGTTGTCTCGACTGACGCCATCGGCATGGGGCTCAATCTCCCCATTCGGCGTGTGATTTTTCTTGATACGCGCAAGTTTGACGGCGTGGAGCGACGCGACTTAAAGCCCGCCGAGATTCAGCAGATTGCCGGGCGTGCCGGGCGCTACGGCATGTACGACAAGGGCTACGTCGGCGCTACGGAGAACCTGGACTTCATCCGTGAGGGACTGGAAGCGGTCGTCCCGCCGCTCGAGACCGCCGTGGCCGGGTTTTCCGAGCTCGTATTGCAGGTGGAGCACGATCTTTTAGAGGTGCTGACCGAGTGGAACAAAATGCCGACCGTTGCGCCGTATGTGAAGCTCGATGTCAGCCGGTATATCACGCTCATCGGCAAGGTGCGGCAGGAGGGCTTTTCACTCACGCGCGAGCAGGAGCTGCGGTGCGCAAATATTCCGTTCGACGAAACGGAGGAAGAGCTGTTGGAGCTGTTCTTCTCGTTTCTGCGTGCATTCAAAGAAGGCCAGCCGCTCTCCTGCCCGGAACTTCCCGAGGGGCATTCGCCCACTCTCCCGCAGCTCGAGCGCTACTGCCGGATGCTTGATCTCTATTTTTCGTTTTCCAAGGCATTCGGCTGCCCGGTGGATCGTGACGCGCTTTACGAAAAGCGTGAGGATGCCGCCGAGAGCATCAACCAGATACTGCTCTACAATCTCAAAAACAACATCCGCTTCTGCGCGCGCTGCGGTGCAGCGCTCCCGCTCCACCAGAGCGGGCGGCTCTGCAAAGACTGCTATCGCAAGATCGACGCCTTCCGCCGCCCAAAGCGGTGGTAAAACGTAACCGCGCCTCCCGAACTCGGGAGGCGCGGTTAAAATTTATTGGGCTTTCAGGCCGTATTCCGCGGCAAGGGCGGCGAAGGCGGGCAGCGAGCGGCGCAGCCGCTCCTCCGGCACGCAGTAGGCAAGGCGGGCGTAGCCCGGGCAGGCAAAGTCGTCGCCCGGCACGAGCAGGAGGTCATGCGCCATCGCCTTTTTGCAGAAAGCGCGCGCGTCATCCTCCGGCGATTTCACGAAGAGATAGAACGCCCCCTGCGGCTTGGCGCAGGAAAAGCCGAGCGAAGTGAGGCCGTCGTAGATAAGATCGCGGTTTTTCTTATACTCGCGCAGCTCCCCCGTCTGGCCAAGACACGCGGCGCACACGCGCTGGAAAAGTACTGGCGCGCAGACATATCCCAGCATCCGCCCCGCGCCCGAAACAGCGGCGCGAAGTGCCTCGCGCGTCTCGCTCTTCGGCGGCACGGCAAGATAGCCGACGCGCTCGCCGGGCAGCGAGAGCGATTTGCTGAACGAATAGCAGTAGATCGTGTCGGTATAGAATTGTGGGATGTACGGTACGGCGTCGCCGTCATAGACAAGCTCGCGGTACGGCTCGTCGGCAAGGATATAGATCGGATGGCCGTACTCCGCCGACCGGGCGGTGAGCAGTCCGGCGATCTTTCGTATACTCTCTTCCCCAAGTACGACGCCGGAAGGGTTGTTCGGGGAATTCAAGATCACGAGCCATGTTTTCTCATTTACTGCCGCAGCGAAGGCTTCATAGTCGAGTTGGAACGTCTCCGGCTCGGATGGTACCTCGCGCATGATGCCGCCGGCCGCCTCGGTATAGGTGCGGTATTCGGAAAAATACGGCGTGAGTGTTATGCACTCGTCCCCCGGTGAGAGCAGCGCACGGCAGCCAATGGCAAGAGCGGCGGACGCGCCGCTCGTCATATAGATATCCTCCGGGGCGTATGTCATGGAGAACGCGCCATTTAAATAGTCCGCCACGGCTTTGCGCACCTCCGGCAGCCCCTGATCGGGGCTGTAGGCGTGCAGCTGCGTGGGAGACATTTCCCGCATGAGGCGCCGCGCCGTTTCCTGTACTGCCGGAGGCGGCGCGATGCTCGGCGAGCCGATGCTGAAATCGTAAACATTTTCCGCGCCGATCTCTTCGGCACGGCGCATGGCGTAATCGGCAATTTCCCGGATGGGGTTGCCGGAAGCGCCGAGCGCGTATACTTCGGATGGAATCATGCGTTTTTCCCCCGTTTTACCAGATATTCGACGTCCCTCCGGGTCTTTTACAAAATCACCTTGCTGATATCCTCCACGGTATCCTCCAGCGCGCGGTTGTTGTCGATGATATAGTCCGCGAAGCGGAGATAGCGCTTCTCGCACATTTCGTACATGGCGTTGAGATTTCCCGCGCGGGAGAGGGGACGCCCGCTGAGCTCAAGCTTGTCCAGATCACGGCGCAGCCAGAAAATGACGCCGTTCTGGTGGAGGGGAGCATAGTTTTCCTCGTGGAGCACCGAGCCGCCGCCCGCAGCAATGATCGCGCCGAAGGCGCTGCCGAGCTCGCGCACAGCCTCGCTCTCGTGCGTGCGTAGGGCGGATTCGCCCTGCATCGTGACAATCTGCTCGGGCGTATAGCCGGTGTGCTCCTCGATATAGGCGCTCGTATCAAGCACTTCGCGGCCGAGCGCCTTGCCAAGCGCCTCCGCCACGGCAGACTTGCCGCAGCCGGGCATGCCGACAAGGACGATGTTCATCGTTTTGCTCTTCACAAGATCGATGGCGTGTTCCAGCGCGCCGTCCGGGGCCTTTTTGCCGGTGAAAATCTCGCTTGCGCGGATGGCCTGCGCGGCAAGCATCACCATGCCGTTCGCATAGGGGATGCCGAGCTTTTCCGCCTGCAGCAAAAGCTCCGTACGCACGGGGTTATAGATAAGATCGACAACGGCGCGGCAATGCGGGAAGCGCAGAAGATCGATGACCGCCTCGCCGTTGTGCGGGTACATGCCGACCGGCGTGGTATTCACGATGAGCTCGGCATCGGTGTGGCGGGAGAGGTTGGAGTAATTGTCCTTCCCCTCGCGGGAAACGACGACAATCTCACTCGCCTGCTGCTTTTCGAGCGCATACACCACCGCGGCAGACGCGCCGCCGCTGCCGAGCACGAGCACCTTTTTGGCACGCGGCGAAAACACGGCGCGGCGCAGCAGCTCTTCAAAGCCGGAGACGTCCGTATTGTCGCCGTAGAGCTTGCCGTCGGCGCGGCGGACGATGATATTGACGCTGCCGATGGCGCGCGCCGTTTCGGAGAGCTCATCGCAGAGCGCCGCGACGCGTTTTTTGTAGGGAATCCCAACGTTCAGCGCGTCAAAATCGCCCTTCCGAAGGAAGGATTCCACGTTTTCCGGCTCGATCTCGTAGAGCTTGTACTCATAATCTCCAAGCATGGAGTGGATGGCCGGGGAATAGCTGTGGCTGAGTTTTTGTCCAAGAAGTCCGCAATGCAGCATGTTAGATTACCTCACTATAGCTTCCAAGATAGGTGTATTCCTCGCTGACATCTCCAAGCTCGCTCAAGAGCTGGAGGAAGGCGGGGTCATACACCGAGTTTTCCAAATCAAAATAGAACATGAACCCAAAGCTGCTCTCCGGGAGCGGGCGGCTTTCGAGCTTGTTCAGGTTGATGCCAAGCGCATAGAAACGCGAGAGGACTTTATAAAGCGCCCCGGGCTCGTGGGGCAGCGTCATCATAAGGCTCGTCCGATCCGCGCCGGGATAAATTTCCATATCACGCGTAATGCAGATGAAGCGCGTATAATTGTCCGCCGTGTCCTGCACAGAGGAGGCAAGGCATTCGAGCCGGTACAGCCGCTCGCACGCGTGCGTGGAGAGCGCCGCCACATCGTCCCGCCCGGAATCCGCAACGAGCTTCGCCGCGATCGCCGTATTCTCGCACGGGATGACCTTCACGCCCGGAAGCGACGAGAGGAACTTAGCGCACTGGCTGAGTGCCTGCTCGTGCGAATAGATCTCACGGATGCCGGAGAGCTTCGCGCCGGGCCGGGCGAGCAGGTTGTGGTCGATCTTCACGCGCACCGAGCGGACGATGTGGAAATGGTGGCGCATCATAAGATCGTACAC
>CAVIVK010000008.1:0-2170 GCA_963645975.1 Bifidobacteriaceae bacterium
CTATAAGACCGCGCACTATAGCTTTGACGAGGGCTACGAGGCTATGGCGGAGCTTCTGCGCGAAGCGCCGGAGATCACGGCGGTGTTCGCCATGGCGGATGTTATGGCCATCGGCGCCGCCCGCGCCATCCGCGACGCCGGAAAGCGTATCCCGGAGGATATTTCCCTCATCGGGTTTGACGGCCTGCCCATCTGCCGGTATTATGAGCCGCGGCTCTCCACCGTTACGCAGCAAGTTTCGTTTATGGCGGAGAAAAGCTACGCCGTGCTGCTCGATATGATCGAAAACGGCAAAGGCGCGCAGCATGTTCTCGCGCCGTATACGCTCGAAAAGACGGACAGCATCCGCAAATATTAAAGCATCCGCAAATACTAAGACACGAAAGAGGCGTTTGCCATGCGAGCAAGCGGAATTATTCTGCATATCACGTCGCTCCCGTCGCCGCACGGCGTCGGAACGCTGGGCAAAGAAGCAAGAGAATTTGCCGATTTCCTCCATAGAGCCGGACAGAAATACTGGCAGATTCTGCCGCTCGGCCCGACCGGCTACGGCGATTCGCCGTACCAGACGGATTCGGCCTTCGCCGGGAATCCGTATCTCATCGATCTGGAACAGCTGATCGCCGATGGCCTTCTTACCCGCGAAGAAGTCGACGCCGTTTTCTTCGGCGACAATCCGGAGCAAACGGATTACGGCGCACTCTATGCCGGAAGAGCCGGCCTCCTGCGCCGTGCCTGTGAGCGCGGCTGGGAGAAGGAGCGCGAGAGCGTCGAGGCGTTCTACCGTGAAAACGGGAGCTGGCTGCGCAACTATGCGCTCTATACCGCCGCCAAGCGCCACTTCGGCATGCGCCCGTGGATCGAGTGGGAGGACGAGGAGCTTCGTCTCCGCCGCAGCGAGGCTGTGCTGTGCCGGTACGAGGAGCTTCTTGCGGACGATATCCGTTTCTGCATATTCACGCAGTATCTCTTCTTCCGCCAGTGGAACGCGCTGCGCGCGTACATCCGCGAGCGGGGCATCCGCATCATCGGCGATGTGCCGATCTATGTCCCGCTTGACAGCGCCGACGTGTGGGCGGAGGGCGAGTACTTCCAGCTCGACGACCAGTGCCGTCCTACGGAGGTCGCGGGCGTCCCGCCCGACTACTTCACTGCCGATGGCCAGCTCTGGGGCAACCCGCTTTATGACTGGGACCGCATGCGTGCCGACGGCTACCGCTGGTGGATTCGCCGCCTGAGCGCCGCGGGCAAGCTCTATGATACTGTCCGCATCGACCATTTCCGCGGTCTGGAGAGCTATTGGGCGGTGCCCTATGGCGAGACGACCGCGCGCAACGGCCGTTGGCGCAACGGCCCCGGCGAGAGCTTCATTGACGCCATCCAAACGGCGCTCCCCGGCCTTGATATCATCGCCGAGGATCTCGGCTTCATGACGCCGGAGGTCATCGCCCTGCGCGAGTATTCGGGCTTCCCCGGCATGAAGGTATTGCAGTTTGCATTCGATTCGCGCGAGCCGAGCGACTATCTGCCGCACCGTTACCCGACAAACTGCATCTGCTACACCGGCACGCATGACAACGCCACGCTTGCCCAATGGCTGGGCGACGCGAAAGGCGACGATGTGGCCTACGCCAAGCAGTATCTCGGCTTGAACGACGAGGAGGGCTACGTAAACGGCATCATCCGCGGCGGCATGAGCTCGGTGGCCGATCTCTTCGTTGCGCAGATGCAGGATTGGCTTGCCCTCGGCGGCGAGGCGCGTATGAATGTTCCCGGTATCCTTGGCCATGGCAACTGGTGCTGGCGCATGAAGCTCGGCGCTCTCACCGCAGAGCTTGCCGACCGCATCGCTGCCATGACGGCCATGTACAGCCGGTAAATTCATTTACGCAAAAGCCGCCCCGGATGAAAAGATCATCCGGGGCGGCAAAGATTTGTATGCTATGGACGGTAGCTGCCGTTGCCCTGCATGTGAGGTTCGTTTGCGTCTCAGAAACGATCCGAGCCTTTTTTTGCACCGCATTCGGCACAGAAACTGCCCTTATTTATGGCGCCGCAGAGCGGACATGCCCACTCCGCTGCAGATGTGGTGCGGCGACCGGACGCCTCCGTTCCGGCGGATGCAGCAGCTGCGCGCTGTCTTCGGCGCGCCCGACGCTCATCTTCCTCA
>CAVIVK010000009.1:0-5662 GCA_963645975.1 Bifidobacteriaceae bacterium
CCGCTTTTGTGCGCCCTTTTTCCTCTGCGCTGGTCCGGTACTCACTTTCACACTACCTCCGTTTTCTCCATCTGGCGTCCCGCCCAAATGGCATTTGCCGCCATCCATAAAAGAAGCGCCGCGTTGCCGGAACCCTGACTCAATACGAAATCCCATGTGGAAATCTCCGCGCCGAGCATCTGGCGCACGTCAGGGATCAGCACAAACAGGATTTGCCAGACGATCATATGAACAAGAAACATCCAGCGAGGCAAGACGGTTTTTCTTGCCAGCACCGTATAGGCGCTTACAAGGATCATAAGAATCATCCCCGCATAGGCAATTCCCATGGCCGGGATGACGCGGGCATACTGCGACTGGATCATGGAAAGCGTTGTTTCCCGGCCAAGCACCGGGGCAAGAGTCCCCGTCCAGTCGGCGAGACTGCCGATGAACAGATGCAGCGCCCCGGCGGTAGCCACATAGACCACACCGCCGGCGAGGAGAGCCGTTCTTGTTTTACAATGTTGCGGCAGCACCTGCGTATAGGACGCGCGGACGCTGAAAAAACCGAGCGACATGCCGCAAAGCCCCGTTGCGACGAGCAGCGGCAGCCGCCACGACGGAAAGCCGCCGGTCAGGTACGCCTCGCGAGCAAAAAGGCCGCTGTCTCCAACATGAGCCGGGATAACGCTCAGACACAAATCGCCCGCAAGCATCAAAAGCGCGCCGAGCGCGCCAAGCCAGCAGTCCCGGCGGTAGGATCGGTAATTGAAAGCGCTTTGTTCCATGGCGGTTCCCTCCGTTAGCACAAATTTAGTTAGTGTATGCTAACCAAAGGCTTTTGGAAAAGCTGCCCCAAGGCAGCCGTTATTTTTATTCGCCCATACTGTAGCATGAAACGTTTCCCTTTTCAATAGCCCCGCGCGATTTTTCCCCGGCATTTTCGATAAAAAGCCGCTCTTTCGAGTGCCAGTATGCAAACAGCTCCTGCCGTTATTGGCAGGAGCTGTAGCGTCGATTAATAGAGCTTTGCGCCGGCGGGGATGGCGTCATCCACCATCAGGAGATGGAGCTTCTCTTCCCCGTTCTCCTCGTGCACGGCGGAAATGAGCATGCCGCAGGAGTCGATGCCCATCATCGGGCGCGGCGGCAGGTTCGTGATGGCAATGCACGTCTTGCCGATGAGCTCTTCCGGCTCATAGTACATGTGGATGCCCGAAAGGATCGTGCGGTCGGTGCCGGTACCGTCGTCGAGCGTGAACTGAAGGAGCTTCTTGCTCTTCTTCACGGCGCAGCAGTCCTTAACCTTCACAGCGCGGAAATCGGACTTGGAGAACGTCTCAAAGTCCACATACTCGGTGAAAAGCGGCTCAATCTTCACGTTGGAGAAGTCGATGACCTTCTTCTCCGGCGCTTTGACAGGCGTCTCAGAAGTCGTCTCCGCCGCGGCCTTCTCCTGCTTCTTAGCACCGTCCAGACTCTTCATCGTAGGGAAGAGCAGCACGTCGCGGATGGCAGCGGAGTCGGTGAGCAGCATGACAAGACGGTCAATGCCGTAGCCGATGCCGCCCGTAGGCGGCATGCCGATCTCCAGGGCGTTGAGGAAGTCCTCGTCGGTATGGTTCGCCTCGGCGTCCCCGGCAGCGGCGAGCGCATCCTGCGCGGCAAAACGCGCGCGCTGGTCGATCGGGTCGTTCAGCTCCGAATAGGCGTTGCACATCTCGCGGCCATAGATGAAAAGCTCGAAGCGCTCTACCTTCGTCGGGTCGGTGGGCTTCTTCTTCGTGAGCGGGCTGATCTCCACCGGGTGATCCATAATGAACACCGGCTGGATGAGGTTTTCTTCACAGTACGTTTCAAAGAAGAGGTTGATGATATCGCCGCGGGCATGGCGATCCTCAAAGGCGATGTTGTGCGCCTTGGCAAGCGCTTTTGCCTCTTCCTCGGTCTTGACGGTGTCAAAGTCGACGCCGGAATACTTCTTGATGGCGTCGATCATCGTCAGGCGCTCAAACGGCTTGCCGAGATCGATCTCGGTGCCCTGATAGGTGATCGTCGTGCTGCCGCAGACGACCTTGGCAAGATGGCGGAACATGTCCTCCGTAAGATCCATCATGCCGTTATAGTCGGTATACGCCTGATAGAGCTCCATGAGCGTGAATTCCGGGTTGTGGCGCGTATCAACGCCTTCGTTGCGGAACACACGGCCGATCTCATACACTCTTTCCAGGCCGCCGACGATCAGGCGCTTGAGATAGAGCTCGAGCGAAATGCGAAGCTTCACATCCTCGTCGAGAGCGTTGTAGTGCGTCTCAAACGGGCGCGCCGCAGCACCGCCGGCGTTCGGAACAAGCATGGGGGTTTCCACCTCCATGAATCCGCGGTCGTCAAGGAAACGGCGGATCTCGCGCAGAATCTGCGAGCGCTTGACAAACGTATCGCGCACCTCGGGATTGACGATCAGATCCAGATACCGCTGACGGTAACGCACATCGGTATCCTGCAGACCATGGAACTTCTCCGGCAGAGGCTTGAGAGACTTGGTAAGCAGCGTGAGCTCTTTGGCGTGGACGGTGATTTCGCCGGTCTTTGTGCGGAACACAAAGCCCTTGACGCCGATAATATCGCCGATGTCCATTTTCTTGAAATCGGCATACGCTTCCTCACCGAGATCGTCGCGGGCAACATAGCACTGAATGACGCCCTGCTTATCCTGGATTTTGCAGAAGGACGCCTTGCCCATGATGCGTTTGACCATCATGCGCCCGGCCACGGACACCTCTTTACCGACCAGCTCGTCACCGGCGGCAAGGATTTCCGCGCTGTGGTGGGTAACATCGTAGCGGGTGATCGCAAAAGGATCCCGCCCTGCGTCCTGCAGGTTCGTCAGCTTTTCGCGGCGGATGCGGAGAAGCTCGCTGAGCGAGACCTCCGGCGCACCAGTCCTTGTTTCCTCTGCCATAGTAATCTCCTATATCTTTATTTTGGGCTCAGTTTTCAAAGTTAAGAATCTCGTAATGAATGACGCCGCCGGGGGCTTCAAACTCGATCTTATCGCCTTTCTTTTTCCCCATCAGGCTGCGGCCAAGGGGAGATTCATCGGAAATACGGCCAAGGATGGGATTGGCTTCCTGGCTGCCGACGATCTCATACGTTTCCTCGTCCTCCTCGCCCACTTCGCGAACGGTCACGCGGCTGCCCATGGTGATGGCAGTACCAACCGGAACATTTTCAAGAATAACGGCGTTTTCGATCAGGTTCTTAATCTCGGCGATCTTGGAGTAGAGCTTTCCCTGCTCGGTTTTCGCTTCATCGTATTCGCTGTTTTCCGACAAATCGCCGAAAGAGCGGGCCTCCTTGATCTGCTCGGAAACCTCTTTCTCCCGAACGGTCTGAAGGTATTCCAGCTCCTTTTTCAGTTCTTCCAGGCGCTCCTGGCTCATTCTGAAACGGCTTTCAACGGACATAGTCTAAACTTCCTTTCGATACATACATGCTCGCAAATCCCGCACAGAGTAGCTCCGTGCGGGAATTTGTCCTGCTATTATACGGAATAGCGCGTCTCGTGTCAAGACGGTTTTCCGGTTCCTTTTTTGTAGATTTCGGCTGATTTTAGGATTTTCCGGTGTTAATGCACGGCGTCCTTCGCCGCTTCAAGCTGGACGTCCATATCGCTGTCCTCAATCTGGTAGGAAGCGATGTCCGGCGTAACGCCGCCGAGATCGGCCATGCTCTTTTTATCCGGCGTCAAATACTCAAACTTGGAGAGGCGAACCGCGCTGCCATCGGACAGCTCAACGATCACCTGGCTCTGCGCATTGCCGGGCGTTCTCCGTCCAACGACCGTAACGCCCGCCTGCTGCATGATGCAGGCAAACATTTCTGCCGCACAAGTGGTGTTCTCATTGACCAGAACGACCATCGGCATGTTGAGATACGAGCTGCCGGATGAATACGTTGTCTCCTTCCCGTCGCGGTCACGAAGAAGGAACAGATCGCCCTTCGGCAGGAAGTAATCGAGCGAGTCCGCCATTTCTGCCGGTTTGCCGCTCGTATTGTCGCGCACGTCAATGATCAGCGTCGTCGCGCCAGAGTCCTGCAAAGCTGCCACCGCCGATTTCACACTGGCAGCGGCGCTGTCGTCAAAGTTGCGGATGCGAAGGTAGCCGACCGTAGAACTGCGGTTTTCCTTGTTGGAATCGCCGTCCAGAATGTAGTAAACAACCGGCTCAGCATAAATGAGTTCGCACTTCATCCGCGCTTCCGCCTTGCCGCCCTGCGTGTTGAGAAGGTGGAGTGTGAAATACTTTTCCGCTTCGGTCTCTTTCGCATCGTAAGTGCGCAGCAAGTCGTCCAGCTGCTCAGGCGTATAGGTGGATACGTCGATATCGTCTACGCTTGCGATCATGTTACCAACTTTCACATGCGCCTGATCCGCCGGGGAGCCGGGCGTTACGGAAAGGACGGTCAGATAGCCATAGTTCTCGTTGTACTGTGTGGTAACGCCGATGCCGACATACTGGTTTGTCAGCGTAAGCTTATATTCCTCATACTCCGAAGCGGGAAGATAATAGCTCGCCGGATCGTCCAGCGAGGCGACCATAGCGCTCGCGGAGGCATCCTCCAGCGAGGATGTGTCCTTCGGCTGATAGAACGTCGTCTCAATGACATGAATAATCTCCATGTATTTATCGGAGGACGCGCCGCTATCGGCGAGGATCAGGCATGCGGCCGCGGTAACAACGATGCAGATCACACACGCAAGCAGCGACCAGACGATTTTCGGTACGCGTTTCATAGGCTAATACCTCGGATGTTTTTTCTTTCAGCGCGGCGGTCAGGCCGTCGGGTCATACGTAACGGCGCTCTCGTCGTAATACTGCATGGGATCGACCTGCTGCCCGTTTTTGATGACAGCATAGTCCAGGTGGCTGCCGGTGGCGATACCGCTCTCGCCGACATAGCCGATAATCTGTCCCTGCTTGACGTACTCGCCCGGCTGCACAATAAAGTTTGTCATGTGCGAATAGCGCGTGGCCGTTTCCCCGTCGTGCTCGATGCTGACATAGTAGCCGAGGCCGTCGTTGTACGTGGCGTTCGCTACCTGCCCATCCGCCGCAGCGTAGATCGGGTCGCCAGACTTTGCGCCGATATCCAGCGCCTTATGGTTCGTCGAGGCGCCCGCTGTAGGAGCGGAACGCTCGCCGTAGCGCGATGTGATGTATGTGCTGTCCACCGGCCAGATGAAGCTGCCGTTGTACGCTCCGGAGGCGTTGGCGTTATTTTCATACGTCCCACCGGTGCCGGACGACGCCGCACCGGAAGAAGTCGTGCCGGTGGAGGCCGAATTGCCTCCGCCGGATGAGCCGCCATACCATGTTCTCTGCGCGGCCTGCTGCGCGGCGTATTCCTGCATGGCCTTCAAAAGGTCCTGCATCGCCTCGGCCTCGGCCTGCGCGATGGCGTCGTATTCCGCCTGCGCGTCAAAGGAAAGCTCGTCGAGATTGGCAATCAGATCGCACGCCGCGTCCACCTGAGCGCTCAGCTGCTCGCGGCGGGCAGTAAGCTCCTCGTTTACGGCGTCCTGCTCCGCTTTGGCGGTTTCGTACTCGCGCTTGATGGTCTCCACGTCCTCGCGGCTCTTTTGCAGAGACTTTTCGAGTTCGCGGTCATAGTGCAT
>CAVIVK010000010.1:0-5276 GCA_963645975.1 Bifidobacteriaceae bacterium
GTCGATAAAGAGCGGGAGATGGCGCGCCTTGCACACGGCATGGAGTGCTTCCAGCTCGCCGCGGGTGTACACGGTGCCGAACTCCGTGGGGTTTGAGATATATACCATGCCCGGCTGCACCGTGTGCTCAAAGCTCGCGTCCGCGTAATGCGCGCGGCAGAGCTCCTCGACCTGCGCGGCGGCGATCTTGCCGTCCGTGTTCGGCACGGTCAGCACCTTGTGGCCGGAGTTTTCGATCGCGCCGGTCTCGTGCGCGGCGATGTGGCCGGTGTCTGCCGCGACAACGCCCTGATGGGGGCGCAGGATCGAGGCGATCACGGTGCGGTTGACCTGCGTGCCGCCGACGAGGAACTGTATCTCGCCCTCCGGCAGAGCGCAGCGCTCGCGCAGCAGGGCGCGGGCGGCCTCGCAGTGGGGGTCCTCTCCGTAGCCGGGGGTCTGCTCGCCGTTCGTTTCGATCAGCGCCCGGAGCACATCGGGATGCGCGCCTTCCAGATAATCGCTTTCAAACCGTTTCATCATATTCCATCCTCAGCAAAAATCGTTCTTTGTTTTCTGCGGTTCCCCGCACATACAGAGTACTCCCGCTGAGCGAATACGTCAACTCCGATTCTGTGCCGCGCGGCAATTCTTTCCGGTATTCGATCCATACGCTGCGCAGCGTATGTGTGCGCGCGAATTCCTCCGGCACCAGATCCTGTCCCCAACGGAGGTAGAGACAGTTATTGAGATGGCCATTGCCGTCGGTCTCGGCGTCGGTTACACGGCGGCGGGTGTGCTCCGGCAGCTCGTCGGGGAAGGGGATGGGCTTAAAGGCCGCGGGCAGTTCCCCCTCAACCGTCACGCGCGAAACGACCGCCCAGGCGTGATCCTTCGTAAGCGCGCGGCTTTCGATATCCATGATGACCCAGATCGAAACGGCGTAAAGAAGCGCTTCGCCGTTCTCGCCGATAATTCGGTAATGCCGCCAGAACAGCCCGTGCGACTGCCGGCCGACCCAGGTATCGAGAAACACGCGCTCTCCCACGGCGGGCAGCCGGGAGACGCGCATCTCCGTGCGCGCAAGCGCCCAAAAGCAGCCCTTCGTCACGGCAATATCCTGCCCGACGCCGAGCGAGGCGTGGTGTACCGCGGCAATCTCCTGAAACCGGTGGGCGAGCGCGTCAGGACGGATGCGGCCGAAGCTGTCCGCTTCCTCCGGTGTGAATGCGATCTCCTCGCGGTAAACGCCTTCCGGCAGAGCTTGTGCGCACATGATGAACCCTCCGTTGCATATAAAGCTTGTATCATTACATCTTGTGTACTATATTAGCAGAGCCGGATAACGAAATCAATATACGCTTTTGGCAAAAGTGTAAGGTGAAACAAAACTGTCAGATTGGATATTGATTTTTGACGATAATGCCGTAAAATAGAGAATACAATATAAAATAGGAGAAAAAGAGAGATGACGCTGGACAAACTGCGCGTAGGACAATCGGGGATCATCCGAAGCGTCGGAGGCGAGGGGGCTCTCCGGCTCCGGCTTCTCGATATGGGAGTCATTCCCAAAACGCACGTCACCGTAACGCGCATCGCACCGATGGGGGATCCGGTGGAAGTGTTTCTGCGCGGATATACGCTCTCGCTGCGGCTGGAGGATGCCGCCAAGGTGGAGGTGGAGCTCGCATGAGATTCGCGCTTGCCGGAAACCAGAACTGCGGCAAAACGACGCTTTTCAACCAACTCACCGGAAGCAATCAGCACGTCGGCAATTTTCCCGGCGTCACGGTGGACAGCAAAAGCGGCACCATCCGCAACACGAAGGGCGACGAGGTCGTCGATCTGCCGGGTATCTATTCGCTGCGGCCATACTCCGCCGAGGAGATCGTAACGCGCGATTTCATTCTCGATGGCCGGCCTGACGGCATCATCAACATCGTGGACGCCACGAATATTGAACGCAATCTTTATCTCACGCTGCAAATGATCGAAATGCAGGTGCCAATGGTTCTTGCCCTGAACATGATGGACGAGGTGCGCGCCAACGGCGGCACGGTCGACACCGTGAAGCTCTCGGAGCTGCTTGGCATCCCGGTTGTGCCGATCAGCGCAGCGAAAGGCGAGGGCATTGCCGATTTGACGGAGCTCGCCTGCCGCACGGCCTCTGCCGGCCGCAAGCCGGAGGTATACGACTTCTGTCCGCCGGGACCGGTGCACCGCTGCATCCACGCCGTGACCCATGTGGTGGAGGACCATGCCGAGCGCGCCCGGATGAGCGCCCGCTGGGCGGCCATGAACGTGATTGAGGGAAACGGCGACATTGTCGCGCGTCTCGCGCTCGACGAAAACGAATTAGAGCTGTGCGAGCACAGCATCGTGGAGATGGAGCGGGAGACGG
The DNA here is from genome assembly GCA_963645975.1 of Bifidobacteriaceae bacterium. Taxonomy (GTDB): domain Bacteria; phylum Bacillota; class Clostridia; order Oscillospirales; family Oscillospiraceae; genus Apopatocola. Next base: position 2,381 of record CAVIVK010000010.1, read on the forward strand.
GGCTTGACCGCAACGCCGCCATTGCCGACATGCGCTATTCGTTTATCGAGTCGGTCTGCGCCGAAACGGTGAAAAAGCCGGAGGAGAGCCGCGAGCGGAAGCGCTCGCGTGCCATCGATAACGTTCTCACGCACCGCATATTTGCCCTGCCGATCTTCATCGGCATCATGCTGCTGGTGTTTTATCTCACGTTTGAGGTGTTCGGCGCGTTTCTTTCCAATCTGCTCGCCGCAGGGATCGACGCTCTGGCGGGACTGGTGGACACGGCGCTCACGGCCTACGGCATCAACCCGGTCGTACACTCGCTCGTGATCGACGGGCTGTTCGGCGGCGTTGGCAACGTTGTGGAATTTTTGCCGGTCATCGTGGTGCTGTTCTTCTTCCTCTCCATGCTGGAGGACACCGGATATATGGCGCGCGTCGCTTTCGTGATGGACAAGCTCCTGCGCCGCATCGGTCTTTCGGGCAAGAGCATTGTGCCGATGCTCATCGGCTTCGGCTGCACCGTTCCGGCGGTTATGGCAACGCGGACGCTCACGAGCGAGCGCGACCGCCGCATGACCGTGCTGCTCACGCCGTTCATGAGCTGCAGCGCCAAAATTCCCATCTATTCCGTGTTCGTCGCGGCGTTTTTCCCAAAGTATAAGGCGCTTGCCATGGGCGGGCTGTACTTCTTCGGCATTCTCGTTGGGGTGCTTGTGGCGCTTGTGTTTGGGAAAACGCTTTTCCGCGGCAACCCCATCCCGTTTGTGATGGAACTGCCGAACTACCGCATGCCCTCCGCACGCACAACGCTCCAGCTCATGTGGGACAAGGCGAAGGACTTTCTCCACCGGGCCTTTACGGTCATCTTTTTGGCGAGTCTCGTGATCTGGTTTTTGCAGACGTTTGATACGCGCATCAACCCCGTTTCTGACAACTCGCAGAGCCTTCTTGCCGCGCTTGGCGGGCTTCTCGCGCCGCTTTTCGCGCCGCTCGGCTTTGCCGACTGGCGCGTGTGCACCTCGCTCATCGCGGGGTTCATGGCAAAGGAAGCCGTGGTCAGCACGCTCGGCGTGCTCACCGGCGGCGCGGCGCTCTCCACGCTCTTCTCCGTGCGCAGCGCAACGGCGTTTCTTGTATTCACGCTGCTGTATACGCCCTGCGTGGCGGCGGTTGCGGCGATCCGGCGTGAGCTTGGCTCGGCCTGGAAAACGCTCGGCGTCGTGCTGTTCCAATGCCTTCTTGCCTGGGTGCTTGGCGCGGCGGTCTATCAGATCGCGCTGCTTATTTGATCGATAGGAAAGACATCCTATGTCCATAGCGGATATTGTTATTTTGCTCGGCGTTGCCGCGTGGGCGGTGATCGCCGTAAAGCGCGGCTGGAAAAACCGGAAGCGCGGCTGCGGCGGAGACTGCGGCCGCTGTTCCGGCAGCTGCGATAAGGAGAACAGACCATGAAGAGATATATTGTGCCGCTGCTCGCGGCATGCCTGCTGCTGACGGCGGGCTGCGCCAAAGCGCCGGACACAGCGGAACCCTCCGCCGATCCAACCGCGGCGGCGAGCGCTGCGCCGGAGACAACGGAAACGCCGACACCGACGCCGGAGCCAACGGCGGAACCGACGGCCGCGCCGCGCTTTGCTGCGGGGGAAGAGACCGCGTATGTCCTCTGTGAGGGAAAAAGCGATGGGGCAAAGGCGCTCAGTATCTGGCTTCGATCTTCGGGGCTGGACGCGGCGGAAAGCTTCGTCCCCGACGGGCTGGATACGCCGATGTATACGCTCCCGGCGGCGGAGCGTGCATCGGGAGAAATCCCTGCGGCAACGGACGAGACGCGCCATGTGCGCGTTGCGGCGGACACGGAGCTTTTGGAGAGCGGCATTCTTGCCGTATGGCTCCCGGCGTTTGAATCCGCAACCGGCTACATTGCCGAGGTCTACGCCGGGGACGCCTCCGTCCTTGCCGCTGAGGCCGCCGCGGGTGAGGCTGACGTGCTGCTCATGAAGAAGGACGATGCGTCCGCTCTCGGCACCATGACGCACTACGGCGCGCGTTACGATCTTGTTTCCACGATCTATTCGGTCATTTGAAAGGAGACACCATGAAACGATTTTTCCGTCATTTTGCTTTTGCCGCGTTCGGCATAAGCATCCTCTGTCTGGCGCTCGGCGTGGCCATGCTGATATGGACGGCGACCGCCATGAAATGGATCAGCTACGGCTTCGGCGCGGTGATGATCCTCTCGGGCATATTACAGATTGCCTCGTACCTTACCGGTGAGCGCGTTGGCCTGCTGCGAAAGCTGCTGCTCATCTCCGGCATCATTGCCGCGGTGGCGGGCGTCTGGATTTTGCTCACGCAGAGTCTTGCGGAGCAGATCATGCGCCTCACGGTCATCGTGATGGGCGTCGTGCTGCTCTACCACGGCTTCATGGACTGCAAGCACGGGCTGGATATTAAAAGCTGCGGTACCGGCGGCTGGACGGCGGCGCTTGTGCTGGGCGTGTGCATCTGCGCGGCGGGCGTGCTGCTGCTCGTGAATCCCTTTGAAAAGAACGATACGCTCCTGTTCGCCGCGGCGCTCGGCTTCCTGCTCGACGGCATTTCCGGCCTCTTTACCACCGTGGCGGTGGCGCACGGAAAGTCCCGCGCCGAGTTCCTCGCCGGGCAGGCGCCCGTGATCGAGCTTGACCCCGCCGAAGCGGCGGAGACGCTGCCTAATGGTGAAACCGAGCCTCTGCCCGAAAACGAAGCCGCCCCGGCGGAGACCGAAACGGCAGAGAAAGCCGCCGCCGAAGCGGAAACTCCGGCGGAGAAAGAGTGACAAATAACGAAGAAACCGTATGGCCGCGGCCATACGGTTTCTTCGTTAGCGGGTCTCTTTGAGAGCGCTCAGCGCTTCCATCGCTTGAGC
>CAVIVK010000011.1:0-13561 GCA_963645975.1 Bifidobacteriaceae bacterium
CACCGCGGCGATCTCTGGGTCGGCAAAACGGTGCGCGAGCTGCATCTGCCGCAGGGAATGATCCTCGCGGTCATCCAGCGCGGCGGCGATACGATCATTCCCCGCGGCGACGTGGCGCTCAAGGCCGGGGACAAGCTCGTCATCGGCGCCGAGCACATGAAAGGCGATAGGCCAGTCAATCTGCGCGAGATCACGCTGCGGAAAAACCACGACTGGAACGGCGTCGCCATCAAGGATATCGATATCTCCCGCCAGTCGTTCATCGTCATGGTGCGGCGCGGGAAGAAGCTGATCGTGCCTTACGGCAAGCTCGTCCTCGCCGAGGGCGATACCGTGATCCTCTACAGCAAGGAAGCGCCGAAGCCAACGATCACCTTTTGAAATATGCAGGAAAACGGGCGGGCCCTCGAAGAAGGACCCGCCCGTTTGCCGTATTTCACGCATTTACCGCCGTATTGCGACGGCCTCGTAGGGGCGCAGCACATTCGGCGTGTGCTCCGGGAGATTGGAAAGGAGAAGATCCAGCGGTGTGTACGCGATCGTCTCCGGCAGAGAAACGGCCTTCTTGCTGAAATTGCACAGAACCAGAAGGGCTTCTCCGTCCAGCCGCCGCTCATAGGCGAAGAGATGCTCATCCTCCGGCCAGAGCAGACGGAAGGAGCCGTCGCGGATGAGCGGGTTGTTTTTGCGGAAAGCGAGGACCTGTTTATAGAAGGAAAGAACGGAACCGGAATCGCTCTCTTCCCGCTCGGCGTTGGCCGCGCGCCAGTTGCATCCCATCCCGATCCATGGCGCGGCGGTGGAAAAGCCGCCGTACAGCGCGTCGCTCCACTGCATGGGCGTCCGGGCGTTATCGCGGCTGATACAGGCGAGATACCGGAGCATTGTCCGCTGGTCCAGCGTGCCGCCGTTTACAAGATCGCGGTACGCGCGGAGACTTTCGAGATCGCGGTACTGCGAAAGATCGAAAAACCCGGCGTTCGCCATGCCCAGCTCCTCGCCCTGATAGATGAACGGCGTCCCCTGCATCAGATACAGGCACAGGCAGAGCATTTTGGCGGATACGTCCCGGTATTCCGGCAGATCGCACCCGAAGCGGGACACGGCGCGCGGCTGGTCGTGGTTGCTCCAGAAAAGGCTGTTCCAGGAAATGCCGTGCAGCCCCTCCTGCCAGCGGGCGAACACCTGCTTGAGCGCGGTGAGCGAGGGCTTTTGATCCGTCCACTTGCCGTACCGGCCATCCGTCAGACCGGTGTGCTCAAATTGGAAAACCATGCCGAGCTCGTGCCGGTCGCTGCCGGCGTAGCGCTTCGCCTCCTCCATGGTGACATTCGGGCATTCGCCGACAGTCAGAATGTCATAGTGCGAGAGCACCCGCTCGTTCATCTCACGGAGATAGGCGTGAACTTTTTCCCTGTGGTTGCAGGCGGGGGAAAGATCGGTCTCGCCGCTGTACGGAATGGGCTCGGGCTTCGCGATGAGGCTGATGACATCCATGCGGAAGCCGTCTACGCCCTTATCGAGCCACCAGCGCATCATCCGGTAAATGTCTTCGCGCAGCGCAGCGTTGGCCCAGTTGAGATCGGGCTGCTTGCGGGAGAAGATGTGGAGATAGTGCGAGTTCGTTGCGGCGTCATACTCCCAGGCCGGGCCGCCGAACCACGACTGCCAGCGGTTGGGCGGCGTATCGCGCCAGATGTAATAGTCCCGGAAGGAGTTGTCGCGGCTCGCACGGCTCGCACGGAACCACGCGTGCTCGTCGGAGGTGTGGTTGACGACGAGATCCATGATAATACGGATGCCCCGCTCGTGCGCGGCGGCGAGCAGACGGTCAAAATCCTCCATCGTGCCGAACTCCGGGTTGATGGCGTAATAGTCGCTGATATCGTAGCCGTTGTCGTCGCCGGGGGAGGCATAGACCGGGCAGAGCCACACCGTGTCCGCGCCGAGATCGCGGATGTAATCCAGATGCATCGTGATCCCGTTCAAATCGCCGATCCCGTCGCCGTTGGTGTCCTGAAAGCTGCGCGGGTAGATCTGGTATACGATCGCATCCTTCCACCATTCAGTGTTCATTTTTCCCGTCCTCCAGACCAAAGTATTTCCGGTAGCAGCCGGCAAAATAGTAGGGGTTCGTGTAGCCGACGAGCGGCGCGGTGTCCCGCTCGGAAAAGCCGTCCCGCTCGATGAGCTGCCGCGCCTTTTCCATGCGCACGCGCATGAGCGCGTCGGTGAACGTCTCCCCGGTCATTTCCTTGAATTTGCGGCTCAGGTAGATGTAATTGATGTGGTATTCCTGCGCGAAGGCGATCAGACTCAGTTCCTCCATATACCGCGTCTGCACTGCATGCAGCACGCGGCGGAGCACACCCTCGGTGCTGCCGGTCTCCTGCGCGGCGAGCGCGTCAAAGGTCTTGTCCGTGATCTCGCGGAAAAGCGTCTCCAGATCGGACGGCCACTCAACGGTCTGGATGCGGTCAATGTAATTCCCGCCGATCAGTGTGGAGATATTGATGCCCCGTCCGGCCTCCTGACAGCTCCGCTCCAGAGAGAAGGTAAACTCCGTCAGCGCCCGCCGAAGGGACGGCATATGGAGACAGACGGCGCGCCCCAGTTCCAGAGAAAGGCTCTTTTGCAGCTCACTGCGGACATCGCGCCCGGAGCGGATCAGCTCGGTGAGCTGCCGGTCATGAAACGGCAGGGAAAGCGCCGGCTGCCCCAGCTCGCGGATGTCGGTATAGGCGAGCACCGGCTGGGAGCGGTGGACATAGTCCAGCGCGGCGGCGGCTTCCGTGTGCGCACGCGAAAGCCCGGCGAGCGAACTTCCGCCGCTCACACCCGCCCGGGGAACACCATCCATCGCTTCGAGCCGCGAGAGAAACCACGTCCGCCAGCGGTGCGCTTCGCGCATACCGCTTTCCCCGGGAAGCAGAGACAGCACGGCGAACCGCCGCTCCTGCGGCAGGGGAAGAAAGCGGCTCTCAAACGGCGCGCTTTTCCAAAACTCCGCCGCCGGCGCGGCCTTGCGTGAGAGTACTTCGCCGAGAAGAAAAGCGCTGTCGCGGTGCGAGGAGAGATACGCGTCAAGCGCGGCGTCTGCCCGGCCGCCGGTGAGCGCTGCTGCGCCGAGCAGCGCGGAGAGCGCGTCGCCGGAGCTTGAGCGGCGCTGGATCTTCTCCTTGACCTGTGCAAGCAGCGCATTTAAATGTTCCGGATCGACCGGCTTGAGCAGGTAATCGAAAACATGCGCGTGGATCGCCTGCTGCATGTAGGAAAAGTCGGTGTATTCGCTCAGCACGAGGATCTCGCAGTTGAGCGCACGCTCCTCGATCTCGCGGAGGAGCTGCCGCCCGTCGCACTCGGGCATGCGCATGTCGGTGATGAGGATATCCACCGGCGAGGCGATGAGAAAGTCCAGCGCCTGACGGCCGTTTTCCGCCTCCGCAGCTAATTCGAGACCCAGTTCGTCCCAGCGGATGCAGTGGATGAGTCCCCGGCGGATGGCGGCTTCGTCCTCGGCGATCATAACGCGGATCATGGGCCGCATCTCCTTTCCATGGGGATCACGATCTGGACGACCGTGCCGATGCCTTCCTCGCTGTCGAGCGTGAGCTGCGCCGTTTCGTCGTAGAGAAGGCGCAGGCGCATATAGAGATTCCGCAGCCCGATCCCGCGCCTTTCCTCTGCCGAGGAGGGTGCGTAAAGTGCCGAACGGAGCTGCGCGAGCTCCTCTTCGGTCATGCCCTGCCCGTCGTCTGTTACCTCGACTGTCAGCCGCTCTCCGGCCGTCCACGCGCCGATGCGGATGGTCCCCGGCTTTTCCCTCTGCTCCAGACCGTGAAGAATGGCGTTTTCCACGAGCGGCTGGATACTCACGCGCGGCACGGCGCAGCTCATAACGTATTCCGGCACGTCGATCTCCGCGTGCAGCCGCTCGCCGAAGCGAAGCTTCTGTATCGTGAGATAGTTTTCTACATAGGACAGCTCTTCGCGCAGCGATACAAGCGGCTCGCTGCCGGAAATGGTGTAGCGCATCGTGCTGCCGAGCGCCGTTGCCATGCTCGCAAGATCGCTCATATGGCGGACGGCCGCCATGGATGCCATCGATTGCAGAACGTTGTAGAGAAAGTGGGGGTTCATCTGCGCCTGCAGCGCGCGGATCTCTGCCTTCTGCTGCTGGAGCGCAGCCTCATATTCCCCCGCAAGCGAGCGTTCCAGCTTGTCCATCAGCGCATTGAAGCTGTTTCCGAGCCGCGCGATCTCGTCGGCGCCGGAGACCGTCACACGATAGGAAAGATCGCGGAGCTGCGTTTCGTCCATGGCATCTGCGAGCTCTTTTACCGGTTGGCTGATGACGCGCGAGGCGATCGCTGTCACGACGGCGATCAAAATCAGAGCGGCCACAGCGGCGGTGAGGATCGCGCTCGACACGCTCATCGCGCCCGCGGAAAACTCCGACTGCGGTGTCAGCATCAGCACGTACCAGCCCGCCTTTTCCGCCCTTGCTGACGCCATGGCGTAGGAAACGCCGCCGGTCGTCAGCTCGTGCTGCGGCGCACCGTCGGCAAAGCACAGCATCTCTTCCGGCAGCGTCTCACCGGAGGCCGCACCGGAGGAATCAAAGACCAGCCGTCCCGTTTCGTCGCACACGCAGACGCGGGAATCATCGCCCGGCCGGATCAGCTCTGTCAGCTTTTCAAAGTCCGAAAGATCGACCGTGATGAACATTGTTCCTGCATCTTCAAAATGCCCCTCGGTGTTCACGATCCGCCGGACAACGGCGTACACCGGCTCGGCGCCGCCCTGCGGCGCGTGGCGCAGCGGCATGTGCACGCCGGTCGGCAGGAGCACGGCGCTGTCGGAGGAGAGCGTGCCATCAGAAACGAGAGCGAGATACGCATCGGGAAGCGCGGCAGCGCGGTAATCGTCGTAAGAGCCCGCCTCGCTGCGCGCGGCGTAGACGAGCCGCCCGTCCGGCGTCACATAGATCACGCTGAAAATGTCGGAGCGGCTGCTGAGCGCGGAGAGGAAGACGCTTTGGAGCTGTTCGGTTTCCCCGTGTCTCTCCGCCGTGCTCTTCTCCCGCCCGGCGCCGCGCAGAAAGGCGCGGAAGCCCTCGTTAAGATAGATGGAACGGTAAATGTCGTCGATGCGTTCGCACGAGGTTTCCAGCCGCTCCGCACCGGCCGTCACGAGCTTGGTGCTCAGCGTGAGCGCCTGCGAGCGGATGACTGCCTGCGAGCGCACCTGCGCGATCAGCACAACGATCCCCATGGGAACGGCGAGCAGCAGCAGCACGGTTATCATCAGCTTTTCCCGGAGCGAACGAAGGTTTTTGAACATACGGCATCACCCGCGTTCATTATACCAGAAAAGGGCGGGGCATGAAGACCGGATGAGAAAAAAACTAATTGATTTCAAAAACAGGCTAAACCGTTTCGTTGCGCGGGGAAAAATGGGGGTGCTATAATCGGCTTGACCGGTCCGGAGAAAGCGGCGCAGTCTGGAGTGGCCACCGGAGAGCGCCGAACGTGTTCCGCAACAAATGAAGGATTGGAGACAAGGCAAATGAAAAGAATCTTTGCTGTTCTGCTTTGCGTCGTTATGATGCTGTCCGTACTTACAGCGTGCGGCGATTCCGGCACCGCCGGAACAGAGACCCCCGCAGAGACGGCCGCGCCTGCCCCGACGGAGGCCGCGGCGGAGACCCCGGCGCAGCAGGACGTCACGCTGCATCTTTTCCACCAGAAACAGGAGGCGCAGGAGGCCTTCGCGCAGATCATTGACGCGTTCCATGCCGAGTATCCCTATATCACCGTGGAGCAGGAGATCGTCACAAACGACCCTGCGGCCATTTTGAAAGCCCGCATCGCGACGGGAGAGGTGCCCGATATTTTCCAGGGCGCCAACGACACCATGGACATTGCGCAGGGCGGCTACATCATGGAGCTGACCGGCGAGCCGTTCCTGAACAACATCACCGATGAGGCGCGCAGCGCGTCCTCCTTCACCGACGCAGACGGCCACACCTGGGCCATGCCGGTGGATGGCAGCTGCGAGGGCATTTTCTACAACAAAGACATTTTCGCCAAATACGATCTGGCCGTTCCCACAACGCTCAGCGAGCTGGAAACGGTGATCCAGACGCTGGAAGAAAACGGCGTCACGCCGTTTGCCATGGGCTTCAAGGACGCCTGGACGATCAAGCCGGTCTCTCTTGTGGCGGCGTCCTCCGCCATTTACGGCAAGGACATCACCTGGGACGCCAAAAAGAACAGCGGGGAAGCGAGCTTCGCCGGTACCGAGGGCTGGAGCACCACGTTTGAACTGACGCGCATGGTGTATATGCACGGCAACACCCGCACCGCCTTTGACACCGACTATAACGGCGCATGCGCCATGATGGCCAACGGCGAAGCTGCCATGATGATCAACGGTCTCTGGGCGCTCGAACCGATCCGGCAGATCAACCCGGAGGTCAATCTCGGCATGATGGCGATGCCGGCGACGGAGAATGCCGCGGATACCAAGCTCTTCCAGTTCCCGGACTTCGGCCTTTCCGTCTCTGCGTCCACGGCGTACCCGGAGGAATGCAAGCTCTTCCTGGAATTTCTGACCCGCCCGGAGATCGCCGAGCTCTGGTGCAGCACGTCGAAGCTTTTCTCTGCCGTCAAGGGCGTGTCGGTTGATTTTGACCCGCTCGCGGAGGATGTCAACGCCTACATCGATGCCGGTATGGTCTGCACGCAGGTCGACCGCGGCTGGCCCACGGCGTTCGGCTCGGAGTATGAAAGCACGCTGTCCAGCTACATTCTGGATCTTGTCTCTCTCGAGGACGCCATGAAAACACTGGATGACGCCTGGACGGCGGCCAGAGCGGCCGGACAGGCGTAAACCGAATAAACAGAGCGAAAGGGGCAGGAAAAACGAAAGTTTTCTTGCCCCTTTTCCGCAGAAGGGAGAATACCATGCAGCAATGGCGACGCCGGCAAAACGCCGTATATATCGGCTTTATTCTTCCCGCCGCCGCGTTTTTCACGGCGTTTTTCATCGTCCCGTTCGCTGAAAGCCTGTGGCTTTCGTTCACTGACGCTTACGGCTACAACCCGGAGCAGCACTTTGTGGGGCTGCGGAACTACCGGGAGGCGCTGACTAACCCGGCCTTTCGCAGCGCGCTCTGGGTAACGGTAAAGTATACGGTTTTCGTCACGCTGGGAGCCAATCTGACGGCGCTTGCTCTCGCGCTGCTGCTCGACGGGAACGTGCATTGCAAAAAGCTTTTCCGCGCCGTCTTTTTCCTGCCGAATCTGATGAGTCTGGTTATCGTCAGCTTTGTATGGGTGTTCCTCTACGGCAGCGTGTACCGTTCGGCGGTTGCGCTGCTGAATATCCCGGAGGCCTGGCAGATCAGCTGGCTCGGCAACCGGCGGCAGGCGCTCTATTCCATGGGCTTTACGGCCATCTGGCAGTGCGCGGGGTATTACATGCTCATCTACATTGCCGGACTTCAAAACATCGGCGCGTCGCTGACCGAGGCTGCGGCGATGGACGGCGCAGGGCCGTGGGCGATGATATGGCACATCAAGCTGCCGATGCTATCGCCGGTGATCGCCATGAATACGGTGCTGCTGATGATCTCCTGCTTTAAAACGTTCGATATCCCCATGGCGATGACATCCGGCGGCCCGGCGGGCGCGACGACGACCATCGCTTTGCAGATATACAATACGGCCTTCCGCTCTTCCCGGACGGGCTACGCAACGGCGCAGTCCGTGATACTGTTCCTCATCATCAGCCTGCTCACGGCGCTGACGTTCCGGCTGCAAAGAAAGGGGGAGGAGGAATGAAAGCAAAAAAGAAGGGCGCCGGCATCACGATCCTTGCCGCGGCTGCCGCGCTCGCGTTCTTCTTTCCTGTTCTGATCGCGGTGGTCAACTCCTTCAAAACGCAGGGGGAAATACTCAATTCTGCGCTCGCTCTGCCGGTTTCGCCGACGTGGGAGAACTATGCCGCCGTCATCAAAACGGCGAACTTCCCGCGCGCGTTTCTCAACTCCTGCCTCGTGACCGCCGGAGGGATCGCGCTCAATCTTTCGGTGAGCGCACTGGCGGGGTATGCGCTCTCGCGCTGGAAGAGCAAGTGGGCGGATGTCATCACGCTGGTGTTTCTCTCCTCCATGTTCGTTCCGTTCCACACGATCATGATCGCGCTGCTCACCACGGCGCGCGATCTGAAGCTGACGGGGAGCATCGGCGGGCTGATCCTCATCTACTGCGGCCTGCAATGCCCGATCCCGATCTTTCTCATCAAGGGCTTCGTCCGCTCCGTTCCGCGGGAGCTGGAGGAGGCGGCGATGATCGATGGCTGCGGTACGGTGCGCATGTTCTTCTCCGTCGTGCTGCCGATGCTCAAGCCGATCCTTGCAACGGTCGCCGTTTTGAACGTGCTCTGGATCTGGAACGACTATCTTCTTCCGTACCTGATCCTCGGAAAGCCCATCACGATCCCGCTCAGCCAGATGTATTTCTACGGCCAGTACAACCAGCAATGGCACCTTATCATGGCGGGCTTCGTCGTTTCCACCGTCCCCGTGGTGATCTTCTTCCTGCTTATGCAGAAATACATCGTCAACGGGATCGCCGCCGGGGCGGTAAAGGGGTGAAGCGATGGCGTATTCCAGAGAAAACATGGAAAATACCGATACCGTGTACATGGTGATGACGGATCGATTTTTTGACGGTGATCCCTCCAACAACGGTACGCCTGGCGCGGAGTATCAGCCGGGCAACCTGCACTTTTATCAGGGCGGAGATTGGGCGGGACTGCGGCAGAAGCTGCCGTATATCAAGGCGCTCGGGTTTTCCGCCGTATGGATGTCTCCGCCGCAGGACAATGAGCTTTACAGCCGCACCGGGGACGAGGCGGGCTATCACGGCTACTATACGCGGGATTTCAACAGCCCCAACCCGCACTTCGGGACGGCGGAGGAGCTCCGGGCGCTACTTCACGAGGCAGATCGGCTGGGCATTAAAATGATCCTGGATGTCCAGCTCAACCACACGGCGGACTATCTCGAATACCCCTCCCTGCAATACGACCCGCCGGAATACCGTCCGGCGCCGCCGTTTGATAACCCCGCATGGTATCACAACACGCCGAACATACTGAATTTTGACGACCCGCAGGAGGCGCAGAACTACAGTCTCGGCGGGCTGGACGATCTCGCACAGGAAAACCCCGCCTGCTGGCGGGCACTCATGGACGCCTATTGGAACCCGGAGACCGGCACGGGGTGGTTTGAAAAGCACACGGGCAAGCACAGCTTCGGGGAGGCGTTTACCGGCTCGGCGGAGGAAAATGCCGCCTTCCAGCAATACATCTGGGGCATGCTGGACTACCCGCTCTATTTCCAGCTGCACAACGCGCTCTGCCGCGGCGAGGACTGGGGCGGCGTGAGCCGCCTGCTCCAAAAAGACAGCCTGTACCGCGATCCCCGCTGTCTCTTCACGTTTCTTGACAATCACGACCGGGCGCGGTTTCTTACAAACTGCGCCGACAACGTTTCGCTGCTCCATCTGGCGCTGGCGCTGCTCTATGCGCTGCGCGGCATCCCGGTGGTCTATTACGGAACGGAGCAGCACATGGCGGGCGATTTCCGCTTCACCGAGCAGATGCTCAACGATACGAACCGCGAAATGATGCCCGCCTTTTCTCCGGAAAATCGGACGGTCGCTCTCCTCCGGCGGCTGAACGGTATCCGGAGAGACCTCGCTGCGATCCTCGCCCAGGGGACGCAGCGCGAGGTTTATTTCCGACCGGGCGACAGCGTGTACGCCTTCCGGCGGGACGCTGTCGACGGGCGGTACATTCTCTGCATATTCAATAAGTCCGCCGCCGAGCAGACGCGGACGGTCTTTACCGGCGAGCCGGGGCGGATAGAATATGTTGATCTTCTGGATACGCGGCAGCATTACGTGTCCGACGGCGGAAAGCTGACGCTGTTCCTGCCGGCCTACGCCGCGCTCCTCCTTTCCCGGGAGGCGGCAGGGGAGTATATCCCCGCGCTGCCGGAAAAGACGCGGATCGTTATCCACTATGATACGGGCTTCGGAAACGGTCTCACCATCCGGGGCAATAGATCCCCGCTGCGCTGGGACTTCGGCCAGCGCTGCGAAAACAAAAACGCGGACACCTGGGTCTTTGAAATGGAGCGGCCGAAGGACGGAGAGCTCCGGTTCAAGGTTTTGCTGAATGACACGGTCTGGGAGCGGGGCGAGGACCACCGCACCGCCGTCGGGCGGGAGACGCACATTTTCCCGTCGTTCTGGTAAAAGGAGCCGCCGGTCGAAGTGACCGGCGGGGCGGAGTAAGCCATAATATATAATGAGAGACGGACAGCTCGGACGATTTCGCGTCAGAGCTGTCCGCCCCGTTTCATATCCGCCCGCGGCGGATGCGGCGCTGTCGCTCGCGCCGCTGCGCGGCGTCCTCCCGGCTCTCCCCGGGGGAGAGCAAGGTCATGCGCTGCTGGTGGCGTGCAGCGTAGCAGATCGCCGCGGCCATGACGAGATCGTCGTGCTTTCCGGCGAGCGCTTCGGGGTGGTGGTCCTCATTATAGCAGAATGTCAGCATCTCGCCGAGCAGCTCGCGGTCGGAAAACCACTCCGGATGCAGAGAGAATACCTCCACAAGATTTGCAATCGCGCGCGGGCGCGTCTGCCGGTCGGTACGAAAGCCGAAGCTCTCGCGCAGCCGGTGCGTGTAGGTATCCTCCCGCTCGCGGCGGTACTGGTTCGGGTAGCCGAGCTCGGCGAGCTTCATTACGGGATACGTCGAAAAGTTCGTTTCGAGCGCGACGAGCGCATCGTTATAGTATTTCCCGAGCGCGTACACCTGCCGGACGTACTCCGGCTCGGAAAAGCGCCGCCGGAGGGAGGCAACCTGCTTGCCGGTGCTGTTGTCGATCACATGCGCAGTAAACCAGTCCGAGCCCTCGCCCGCGGTGTCGCCGCCGAGGACATACGGGTGCCCCGGCTCGCGCTCGCGGTAAATGCAGATCTCGCCTGCGTCGTCGTTCTGCCAGACGCTCTCACCGTCTCCGCCGGGGACGAACCGTCCGCGGCGCACGGGAGCGGGCGCTTCCTCGCGGCGGCGGATCACGAGGCCGTTATCGAAAACACCCGAGCCGCTGTGGAGAAACGCCTCGTCCGGGTTCGCGGGGTATTCCTGCCGGAACATGTCCCGGCTGCCGCCGCAGTTGTTCGCAATGCACCAGCGCCGCCAGCGCACCTGCTCCCACGAGAGGGAGTAGCGCTCGCGCACCTCGCGCTCCTCCGCTGTCCACTCGATGCCCGGCTCGACCGGCATGGTGTAATCCGGGTTTTCAAACCACGCGAAAAACACCGGCTCAAAATCGTTCTCCCCGGCGACGGCGGCGTCCCAACGCTCCTTGAAATCCTCGCAGCCGTTGGCGGTGCTCTCGATGATGACCATCGTCCCCGGCGCGGACGGCACGGCCTGCAAAATACCGGCGAGCGTCGCGGCCTTGCTCTCGCCGCCCTCCGGCCAGAAGGCGTATTCTGAAAGATGCACGCATTGGAGCGTGTCGGATCGCCCGATGCCGCGCCCGCCCGCGGTCGCGCAGCGAAAGCGCGACCGAAGCCCCGGCAGAGCGCCGCGCGAGGCGCGCGACGGGTTTTCAAACACCAGCTCCTGCGCGTTCGAGGTGCGGAGCATCGGCTTGACCGGCGCGGGCAGCTCGTCATAAAAGAGCTTGCTCATGCGGAAGAGATTGGCCGTGGCGTCCTCCCGGTGCGCTACGACGAGCGCGTTTACATTCTCGCGCGTGGCGCAGGCGTGAAAGAGCAGCGCCTCCGTGAGCGTGGAAAAGCCGAGCTGCCGCGCCTTTAAAATGATGAGCCGCACGGGTTTTCCCGCGTCCTGCTGGCGCTTGGCGACAGCGTAGAGCTTTCGCTGCGCGGCGTTCAGGCGAAACGGTACGACCGCGCCGCTCTTCGTGCGGATATTCAGGCACGATTCGATATACTCCTTTGCCACGCACGGGTTCACAGCGCGCTCGCCCCCTCCTGCCGCGCGAGCCATTCCTCAAACGAGAGCGCGCCGCCCTCCGCGGCCTCCTCCTCGCGGAGAGAGCGGAGATGCTCGTCGAGCTCATGCAGTGCGCGCATCGCGCCCGCGGGATCAAATTCCCAGGTGCCGTCCGGCTCACGCTGCTTCGTTTCGGGGTTTCGCGTGAGATGCGGCGTGGCCTGCATGCACCGGTCGACGATCTCCACGAGCCGCCGCCCGATCCACGCACTCGAAACGCCCATCGCGTCAAAAAGCCGCTGTTCGGTCTCCCGGCGATAGCGCTGCACTACCGGATCGCGCAGCAGCTCGCGGGCGCGCTCCTCCGCTGTGGCGGGGCTGTATCCGGCGGCGATGGCCGCCCCGGCTGCGTCCCCGCCGGCGAGATATTCCTCCACAAAGCGCTTCTGCCGCGCCGTAAGCGCCGTTTTGTCCTTCATCTTCTCCTCCTTCGCGGTCAGAGGGGCATGCGCGCAAAAAAATCCAGCCGCAGCCGCGCGAGCCGCCCGAGCGAAATGCCCGTCGCCTCCGCCGTGGCCGAAAGCGTTTTCTTCTGTACAAGCACGCGGAAAAGCGCCATGCCCTCCTCCGGCGTTGCCGCAACGCACGCGATCATTTTGCGCACCGTCTCCTGCCGCTCCGGCGGAAGCTGCGCGAATACATCAAGCGACGCCTGAATGTACCGCAGCTCCGCCGCCGTCCGGCCGCAGGGACCGATCCGATAGCCCATCGGCCATACCCCCATAGTGTTGATAATACAAGACACGAAGCGTGAAAGCAACGAGCAGAAAAAAACAGAAAGGATGGAATTGAACTTATGTATTCCACGCTTCGTGTGATTACGTTATAACACCAAGAAAACAATTTGTCAACACATTTCGTGTAACTTCTCTTGACATTTTTCACGCCGCGTGTTAAAGTTACGGTGAGGTGATAGTAATGTCCGCTTTCGGCGAAAGACTGTCGGTGCTGCGCAAGGGCGCGGGGCTGACGCAGGCAGAGCTGGCGAAAAAGCTCGGCATTTCCAAAAGCTCGGTGAGCATGTACGAATGCGGCAACCGCGAGCCGGAATTCGATCTGCTGGAAAAAATGGCGGATTGCTTTCAGGTGGATATGAACGTTCTGCTCGGCCGCACAGAGCCGCTCGTGAACAACGACCCAGAGCTCACGGCATATCTGGAGGCGCTGCGCGACCGGCCGGAGATGCGTGCGCTGTTCCGCCTTTCGAAAAATGCCACGCGCGAGGATGTAGAGACTGCGGTGACGATCCTCGAAGCGCTGCGCAGCAAGCATGAGAGTACCTGATTATTATGTCCGGCTCGTGGAGCTGCCGCCGACGGTGCTCGGCGCGACGCTCCCGAACGACGACGGCACCTTTTCCGTATACATCAATGCCCGCCTCGGCGACGCGGCGCGGCGTGAAACGCTGCGCCATGAGCTGGAGCATATGGCGCGGGATCATTTTTACCAAAGT
>CAVIVK010000012.1:0-2480 GCA_963645975.1 Bifidobacteriaceae bacterium
CTTTTTGACACACTTATTGTATCTGAGTTTTGCAAATTTCCGTACCCCATAGAGAGAAAACGCGCGGCAGATGCTCGACTTGGAATAATTAAAAGATGCACACCCTGAAAGACCTTTTATTAAAATGTTTACGCGCAAAAAGCAAACAGGCTCTGCGGCACTCATTCCTGAGCAGCCACAGAGCCTGTAATTATTAAAAAGTATAGGAAAAGCCTTGCAAGTCAAGGACATTACAAAAAGAAACTGGACACCAACCAAGATACGCATTGTATCAAAATTGGTGTCCAGTTTTGGCGGGGAGTGCAGGATTCGAACCCGCGTGGGCTTGCACCCTAACGGTTTTCAAGACCGCCCCGTTATGACCGCTTCGGTAACTCCCCATGGACGCCGCAACGGCTTTGTGTTCAAAAAATTACCACAAAACGCCCGTGCTGTCAATCGAAAAGCGTTGTCGTACAAGGATTTTCGGCAGAAAGGGGTTGCATAAAGGGTATTTTATGGTATGATAATGGGACGTATGCCCATTGCAATACTACGGTATTGATGAAATGTTGTAAGGAGAGTATTTGAATGAACGACTTTGGAAGCAAGATCTACGCTGCCGCGCAGAAGGCCGTAAAAGAGGTCTACGATCTGGATGTGACGGAAGGCCAGCTCGTCGTTGAGACGCCGCAGGATACCAAGCTGGGCGATTATTCCACCAGCATTGCCATGAAGCTTTCCCGCACTCTCCGACGCAACCCCATGGAGATCGCTGAGCCCCTTGTTGCCAAGCTCGCGGAGCTTCTGCCCGAGTGCGAATCCATCACCGTCGCCCGCCCCGGCTTCATCAACTTCAAGCTGAAGGCGAGCGCTCTCACCGCCGTCATCAACGATGTTCTCGCCGCCGGCGACGATTACGGCAAGAACGATTCCGGCAAGGGAAAGCACCTCCTGCTCGAGTGGGTTTCCGCCAACCCGACCGGCGATCTGCATTGCGGCCACGCCCGCAACGCCGCCTGGGGCGACTGCATCGCCCGCATGATGGAGGCCAGCGGCTGGGATGTGCTGCGCGAGTTCTATGTCAACGACGCCGGCAACCAGATCGTCATGCTTGGCGAATCGCTCACCGCCCGTTACTTTGAGCACTTCGGCAAGGAATACCCCCTGCCCGAGGGCGGCTACCATGCCGACGACATCAAGGTCATCGCCGCGCAGCTCGCCGAGGAAGAGGGCGACAAATGGCTCACCGCCGATCCCAAGGAGCGCCTCGCGCACTTCATGGACTACGGCAAGAAGAAGGAGCTCGAAAAGATCGACCGCGATCTCAAGGCCTACCGCGTCACGATGCAGAGCTGGATGCACGAGACGTTCTTCTATGAGAACAACTCCAAACGCATCAACGACTGCCTGCAGCGCATGGCCGACATGGGTCTCACCTACGAAAAGGACGGCGCGCTCTGGTTTAAGAGCACCGACTACGGCGATGACAAGGACCGCGTCCTCCGCAAGAGCGACGGTACGCTCTCCTATCTGACGCCCGATATCGCCAACCACGTTTACAAGATCGAGCGCGGCTACCCGCTGCTCGTCAACCTCTGGGGCGCCGACCACCACTCCTACGTCACCCGTATGCAGAACGCTCTCACCGCGCTCGGCTATCCGGAAGGCACGCTCTCCGTTGACCTTATCCAGATGGTCCGCATGGTTGAGGACGGCAAGGAAGTCAAAATGTCCAAGCGCACCGGCAACGCGATCACCATCCGCGAGCTGTGCGAGGATATCGGCGTAGACGCCGCGCGCTGGTTCTTCGTCTCCAAGGACGTTGCAACGCACATGGATCTCGATCTCAAGCTTGCCCGCTCCAAGGACAACAACAACCCCGTCTACTACGCGCAGTACGCCTACTCGCGTATGTGCTCGATTCTCAAGAACCCCCAGATCCCCGCGTTCCAGCCGGTCGACACCTATGACCGCCTGACGGACGAGAAGGAGCTGCAGCTGCTCAAGATGATCAGCGAGTTCCCGAAGGAAGTTGCCGCTGACGCGCTCAACCGCAAGCCGAACAAGATGACCGAGTATATCATCTCGCTCGTCAAGGTGTTCCACAGCTATTATAACTCCACAAAGGTCAATAACCCCGACGATCCCGAGCTCACCAACCAGCGTCTCGGCCTCATCAAGGCGACGATGATCACGCTCAAAAATGCGCTCTCGCTCATTGGCGTGTCCGCCCCGGAGACCATGTAATTTTCCGCCTGTGATTTTTCACAAACCGCACAAAACACCAAA
The DNA here is from genome assembly GCA_963645975.1 of Bifidobacteriaceae bacterium. GTDB lineage: Bacteria > Bacillota > Clostridia > Oscillospirales > Oscillospiraceae > Apopatocola. Next base: position 2,272 of record CAVIVK010000012.1, read on the forward strand.
AATATACAATCCAACCAATTCATGACCGTACAACCGCCCTTCGGACGGCTTGCGCGGAGAGAAAATGCGAAAAGCCGCCGAAAGGCGGCTTTTCTCTTGCTCTACGGAACTTTTGCTAACAAGTTCCTGACTTTTTCGCGCCGTTTTTGGGAATATTCCCTGCCATTCATTAAATTTTCCATTCCCGCCGGGTTTTTCCGGCGGGATTT
>CAVIVK010000012.1:2490-11925 GCA_963645975.1 Bifidobacteriaceae bacterium
ATTCTTTTACGAAAGTAAAGCGCGGAAAATGACGGCTGAAAACGTGTAAAACTGTTGATTTTCTGTACAACGATAAGTGCGGAAATATACAATTTCTTCCGCACGGTTCTTCCAATATTTCAGCCTTCGTCGGATATGATAAGGATAGTAAATCCCTGCGGCGGCACGAAAGCGCTGCGCGCCGCCGCAGCCAATAACACTATGTAGGAGAATCAAATCATGAAAGGTATTTGCGTTCGCAGCGAAATCAAACCGCTGAAAAAAGTACTTCTTCACCGTCCCGGCCGTGAGCTTCTTCACCTGACGCCGGATCGTCTGCCGGAGCTCCTCTTCGACGACATCCCGTTCCTCAAGGTCGCCCAGCAGGAGCACGACGCGTTCGCGCAGATCCTCCGCAGCAACGGCACCGAGGTCGTCTATCTCGAAGATCTTATGGCGGAAGTCCTCAAGCTCCACCCCGAGCAGACGAAGCCGTTCCTGTATCAGTGGCTCTCCGAGGGAAACATCAAGACCCGCCGCTGGCAGGACAAGCTGTATGAATACCTCATCAGCAATTTCGAGGGTAAGGCGCTTGTCGAAAAGACGATGGAAGGCATCACGCTCAAGGAAATGGGCGGCGCTTCCGCGTACTCCCTGCAGGATCTGATTGCCCCGGCGGATGATCTGATCGTTGATCCGATGCCCAACCTTTACTTCACCCGCGACCCGTTCGCGTCCGTCGGTACCGGCGTGTTCCTGCACAAGATGCGTTTCCCGACCCGCTGCCGTGAGACCATCTACGCCGACTACATTTTCCGCTTCTACCCCGACTTTGAAGGTCTCGTCAAGCGCTACTACGACCGCGACGGCCACGCCAACATCGAAGGCGGCGACGTTCTCAACCTCACCGAGGACACGCTTGCGATCGGCATCTCCCAGCGTACCTCTCCGGACGCTATCGAGATGGCCGCCCGCAATCTCTTCGCCGATCCCGAAGCGAAGATTCGCACCGTGCTTGCGTTTGACATTCCGAGCTGCCGTGCGTTCATGCATCTCGACACCGTTTTCACCCAGATCGATTACGACAAGTACACGATCCATCCGGCGATCCTCGGGCCTCTCACCGTTTACGAGATCACCCCGGGCGTGAGCGATCCGACCGATCTCCACATCCGCCGTATCGACTCCAAGCTGGAGGACATCCTCGCGAAGTACACCCGCACCGACCACGTCAAGCTCATCAACTGCGGCGGCGACGATCTCATCGCCTCGGCCCGCGAGCAGTGGAATGACGGCTCCAACACGCTGTGCATCGCGCCGGGCAAAATCGTGGTTTACGAGCGCAACGATGTGACCAACGCCATTCTCCGCGACGAGGGCATCCAGGTTCTCGAAATGCCGTCGGCCGAGCTCTCCCGCGGCCGCGGCGGCCCGCGCTGCATGTCCATGCCGATCATTCGCGCGGAATAATTCCACTCACCGAATAAACCCATTCATATAACACACATTACAATCATTTCCTATAGGAGGGTAAATTATTATGGGTCTCAACATTCGCGGCAGAAGTTTCCTCACGCTTCTCGACTTCACCCCGGAAGAAATCAACTACCTCATCGACCTCGCCGTTGAGTTCAAGCGCCTGAAGAACAATGGTGTGGAGCACAAGTGGCTCTCCGACAAGCAGATCGTCCTGCTCTTCGAAAAGACCTCCACCCGTACCCGCTGCGCCTTCGAAGTCGGCGCGCGCGATCTCGGCATGGGCGTCACGTTCCTCGATTCCGGCTCCTCCCAGATGGGCAAGAAGGAATCCCTTGCCGACACCGCGAAGGTTCTCGGCCGCATGTTCGACGGCATCGAGTACCGCGGCTTCAAGCAGTCCGTCGTGGAAGATCTCGCGAAGTACTCCGGCGTTCCGGTGTGGAATGGCCTGACCGACCAGTTTCATCCCACGCAGATGCTCGCCGACATCATGACCGCCCGCGAAGAGTTCGGCGACATGCGCGGCCGCAAGCTCACCTTCTTCGGCGACGCCCGCAACAACGTTGCCAACTCCCTCATGGTCGTCAGCGCGAAGCTCGGCATGCACTTCTGCGCCTGCGGCCCGAAGGAGCTCATGCCCGAACAGTGGCTGATCGAAAAGTGCCAGGCCGTCGCCGCCGAGACCGGCGCGGTGCTCGAGTTCACCGACGATGTCGCGCAGGGCGCGAAGGACTGCGATGTTCTCTACACCGATATTTGGCTCTCCATGGGCGAGCCCGCGGAGCTCTGGGAGAAGCGCATCAAGCTGCTCCGTCCCTACCAGGTCAACAAGGAAGTCATGGCCATGGCGAAGCCCACCGCGATCTTTGAGCACTGCCTGCCCTCCTTCCACGACCGCGAGACGACCGTGGGCGAGGATATCTACCAGAAGTTCGGTCTCGAGGCGATGGAAGTCACCGACGACGTGTTCCTCGGCCACCAGGCCCGCCAGTTCCAGGAAGCCGAAAACCGTATGCACACCATCAAGGCTGTGATGTACGCCACGCTGAAGTAAGGAATAAGAAATGGCTGAAAGAATTGTTGTCGCTCTCGGGGGAAATGCTCTTGGCAAGACCCCCGAGCAGCAGCTCGAACTTGTCCGCAACACCGCCCGCCCGATCGTCGATCTCGTCGAGAAGGGCTACGAAGTCATCATCGGCCACGGCAACGGCCCGCAGGTCGGCATGATTAACCTCGCGATGGAGTTCTCCGCCAACAAGGGCGGCGGAACGCCGTTCATGCCGTTCCCCGAGTGCGGCGCCATGACGCAGGGCTACATCGGCTACCATCTGCAGCAGGCCATTCAGCAGGAGCTGAAGAGCCGCGGCATCGAAAAGGAATGCGCCACGGTCGTGACGCAGGTCGTCGTTGACGAGAAGGATCCCGGCTTCCAGCACCCGACGAAGCCCGTCGGCAGCTTCTATACGAAGGAAGAGGCCGAGAAAATCGCTGAGGAAAAGGGCTTCATCTTCGTCGAGGACGCCGGACGCGGCTACCGCCGTGTCGTTCCGTCCCCGATTCCCAAGCGCATTGTGGAGCTGAACGTTGTCGATCAGCTCGTGCGTGCCGGTGACATCGTCATCACCGTCGGCGGCGGCGGCATCCCCGTTGTCGAGACCGAGAACGGCCTGCGCGGCGTCGCGGCCGTCATCGACAAGGACCGCGCCAGCTCTCTGCTCGCGCAGGACGTGCGCGCTGACCGTCTCATCATTCTCACCGCTGTGGACGCCGTGTGCGTCAATTACAATAAGCCCGACCAGAAGGAGCTCTCCTCCATGACGATCGCCGAGTGCGAGAAGTATATCGCCGAAGGCCAGTTCGCCCCCGGAAGCATGCTGCCGAAGGTCGAGTCCTGCACGGAGTTTGTGAAGAACAACGACCATGGCGGAACCGCGCTCATCACTTCCCTGGCCCGTGCTGCCGACGCTCTCGAAGGCAAGACCGGCACGGTCATTACCCGGTAAGCAAATTTTTGTCCTGTTTCGCATCTGTCTCCGATCCCAGCGAAGTCCGAACAAAATTTTAAGAGAGGGGTTCAAATCATGTCTAAGAAGACTAAGAGATCCATCAGCACATTTGCAATCCTGCTCGCCGTTCTTCTCCTCGTGTCGATCGCCACGTGGATCGCAGCGGGCAAGACCTACACCGGCGAGGACGGCGAGATTGCCGAAGTCGTCGGCGCTACTTCCAGCGATATCTTTATGGCTCCCGTCAACGGCTGGGCAGACGCGGCCGACGTTATCACGTTCGTATTCTGCCTCGGCGCGTTCCTTGCCATCGTGAACGCCACCGGCGCTCTCGAAACCGGCATCCACACGCTCGTCCGTCGCCTGCACGGCAAAGAGCTTGTGCTCATCTGGGTTTTGATGTTCGTGTTCTCCATTGGCGGCACGACCTACGGCATGGGCGAAGAAACCGTCGGTTTCTACATCCTGCTCGCCGCCACGATGATGGCCGCCGGCTTTGACCCAATCGTCGGCGCGGCCACCGTTCTGCTCGGCGCCGGCTCCGGCGTTCTCGGCTCCACCATCAACCCGTTCGCGACCGGCGCGGCCGTTGCCGCGGCGACCGACGTGGGCGTTGCGGTGAACATGGGCACCACCTATGTCATCGGCATCATCCTCTGGCTCCTTACTTACGTTCTCTCCGCTCTGTTCGTTACCGCTTATGCGAAGAAGGTTCGCGCCAACAAGGGCTCCATCCTCACCGCCGCGCAGCTCGAAGAGTGCCAGCAGGCCTACGGCGGCAAGGACGTCACCAATGCGAAGCTCACCGGCCGTCAGAAGGCCGTGCTGTGGCTGTTTGCTCTGTCCTTCGTTGTGATGATCCTCGGCTTCATCCCCTGGGGCGAATTCGTCGGCTACGAAGACGCCGGTGCTTACGGCTTCTTCTCCCACACCACCGCGTGGCTCTCCGGCGCCGGCTTCGGCGACTGGTGGTTCTATGATGCGGCGACCTGGTTCCTGCTCATGGGCATCATCATCGGCATTGTTGGTCTCGAGGACAAGGGTCAGCTCATGAAGCTCATCGCCTCCGGCTTCGGCGACATGGTCTCCGTCAACCTCGTCATCGGCATGGCTCGCGCCACCAGCGTTATCATGGCCACCACCGGCCTCGGCACCTGGCTGGTCGAAGCCTCCGTCACCGCGCTCAGCCAGTCCGGCGTTTCCGCGGGTGTGTTCGGCCTGCTCGACTACATCCTGCACGTCGGTCTCAGCTTCCTCGTTCCCAGCTCCTCCGGCCTCGCCGGTCTGTCCGCCCCGATCGTTTCCCCGATCGTCGCCGGCATGGGCTGGAGCGTCGAAACCTCCATCATGATCAACGTTGCCGCCAACGGCTTCGTCAACCTCTTCACCCCGACCTGCGGCTTCATCATGGGCGGCCTCGCGCTGGCGCGCGTCCCCTACGAGAGCTGGCTGAAGTGGGCGTGGAAACTCCTCGTTGCCCTGTTCGTTATCGTAGGCGTTGTCCTGACGATCGCGATGGCGGTGCTGAGCTGAATTTCCGCTTGAGTTATCGCATGATCTAATGGTAAAATACCGGATGTACGCCCTACAGCGTACATCCGGTATTATTACAGCAGCCCCCATTCTTTACGAAAAAGGACGGTGCAGACCATGCCCAGACGAGCTATGCTTCAGGACGCCCGCGCCTCCGCGTCCGACCCCGCCGTGATCTGCTCGTTCGATTACGAGGCGATCGACAAGCCTACCCGCGCCATCATCCATCAGGCGGCACGCTTCCTTTACGTAAAGCGCGGCCGCGGCAAGCTCGTCATTGACGGGGGGGAGTATGTCCTCCAGCCCAACACGCTCGTCGCCATCACGCCGTGGAAGATTACCGACACGGTAGAAGTGACCGAAACGCTCCAGTTCATCAAGGTCATTTACGACTATTCCTATCTCAATTCCGTATTCAAGGGCGTTCTCGGCGCGGGCGACGTTTCCGCTGAGCCCCTGCGTTTTCTCACCGTAGAGCCGGTCGCTTATCTCGACAGCGTGCAGGCGGAGTATGTGGACGGCATCATGGAAAATCTCAAGGCGGAACTCGGCGTGGAATCCACGCGCGTCAAGCCGCCGGACAAGCCATTTTCGCAGCTCTATACGGTCAACAAGCTCATTGAACTGATGATTGTTTACCGCCGGTACATCATGTCTCACCGCGGCGAGCTGGATGCCGGACGGGAGGAGACCGTCAAGGATCAATCCGTTTTGAGCTACATTTACGCCCATTCCGCTGAGAAGCTCACGCTCTCGCAGGTCGCGGAGGCGTTCTTCCTTTCGGAATCGGCGCTCTCCAAGCAGATCGCCGGCATGACCGGAACGACGTTCTCCAAGCTTTTGAGCAGCATCCGCGTGGAAAAGGCGTCGGACTATCTCATCTATACCGATCTCACGCTCGATGAGATCGCGGGGCTCTGCGGCTTTGTGGACGCCTCACATGTATCCAAGCACTTTGCCCAGCGCGTCGGCATCACGCCGATGCAATACCGCAAGATCTACTCCAAAGCCGTCACAAAGTTCAACATCTCCGACAAGGCGATCGCCTTTGCGCTGACGGACTATATCTACAAAAACTATGAGACCGAACGGCTCACCGCCGCGAGCGTCGCCGCCGAATTCGGCGTGTCGGTGCCGGAAATGAACCGTCTGCTTCTTTATTATAATGAGATGAACTTCGATACGCTGCTCAACTCCACGCGCATCAACAAAGCATGCGAAATGCTCGTATCCACAGATTATCTTGTGATCGACGTTGCCGTCGCCGTCGGCTACAGCAACATCAAAACGTTCAACATGAATTTCTACCGCTTCAAGGAAATGACGCCGACGGAGTTTCGCGACCGCATAACGCTGCAGCGCACGGACGGCAGCGAAACGCACGGCAAAGGGCGCGGCGCGCGCCGCCGTACTCCGGCAGTCAAAGCGCCGGAAAACGCAAAGGAGACGACCGAATGAAATCCGGAAGACAGGGAACCATCCTCCGAATCGTTTCGGAGCAGAGCATCGAAACGCAGAATCAGCTCATGGACGAGCTGAAAAAGCGCGGCATCACGGCCACGCAGGCCACGCTTTCCCGGGATATCCGGGAGCTTCGTCTCGTCAAGCAGCGCAGCGCGGACGGCAGCAGCCGGTACGCCGTGGCGGATACCGCGCCGTCGCCGGAGATGAGCCAGCGGCTCAAGGAAAACCTCCGCCAGACCGTGACGGGCGTTTATGCCTGCCAGAATCTCGTCATCATCAAAACGCTGCCGGGGCTTGCCCCCGCGGTGTGTACCGCCATCGACGGCATCTCGCCGCTGCCGGGGCTTGTCGGTTCGCTCTCCGGGAACGACACCGTGTTTCTCGCCATGCGTGATAATGCCGCTGCCGAAACGCTCGCCCGCGAGGGGCACAGCCTCTTTATGGGCTAATGTCGTAAGAAAATGAGCCGTTTTCGTTAACGAAAACGGCTCATTTTGTGTAGAAACCCGCCGGGGATTACACTTGACGAACACGCCGACGTGTAATATAATTTTACTATCGATATAGTGGGAAACTCAACAAAAGAGATATTAAATGTGGAGGAGTTAGCATGGATAAGCAGACCAAGTCTGGAATGCCTGCGGATGAAAGCAAGTATTCCTTTACGATCCCCCGCACGGACGAGCCGAGAGAGAAAATTCTCAAGCTCGGCGCGATGATCACCGACCGCATCGGCAAGGTCACGGGCAACGATCCCGAGTATTGGGGACTCGCGGGCGTTGTTACGGACGAAATGGCGGATGTTGCGCTCAAAATGAAGGTGCGCAAGCCGAAAACGACGGCGCAGATCGCCGCGCTCACCGGCAAGAGCGAAGAAGAGCTTGAAAAGCTGCTCACCGAGATGGCGTACATCGGCCTTGTCGAGTACAACTGGGAAAATCTGGACGGGAAAAACCCGAACCACGAAAAGCGCTGGACGCTGCCGCAGTTCGTTCCGGGCAGCGCGGAGTTCCTCAATATGCGCGCCTCGCAGATCGACGAGCACCCGGAGGTTGCGGCGTTCTTTGAGCGCATGACGTTCCTTCCTCTTGAAAAGGTCACGCCAATGGTGCCTCCCGGAGGCGCCGGCGTCGGCATGCACGTCATCCCTGTGGAAAAAGCGATCGAGACCGAGAACAAATCCGTCTCCATCGAGCACATCTCCCATTGGCTGAAGAAGTACGACGGCGTTTACGCCGCTTCGCCCTGCTCCTGCCGTATGTCCCGCGCCAAGCTCGGCGAGGGCTGCGGCGACGATCCGGAAAACTGGTGCATCGCCGTGGGCGATATGGCGCGCTACGTTGTCGAGACGGACCGCGGCCATTACATCACCTATGATGAAGTGCTGGAAATTCTGCACAAGGCCGAGGAAAACGGCTTTGTCCACGAGATCACGAACATCGACGGTGAAGAGAAGATCATCGCCATCTGCAACTGCAACGTGAACGTATGCAACGCGCTGCGCACGAGCCAGCTTTTCAACACGCCGAACCTCTCCCGCAGCGCCTACGTTGCGAAGGTCGAGAGCGAAAATTGCGTCGCGTGCGGCCGCTGCGTTGAGACGTGCCCCGCGGGCGCGGTGAAGCTCGGCCAGAAGCTCTGCACGAAGGACGGCCCCATCGAGTACCCGCGCCACGAGCTGCCGGACGAGACCGCCTGGGGTCCGGACAAGTGGGACGTCAATTACCGCGACAATAACCGCATCAACTGCTATGATACCGGCACGTCTCCGTGCAAGACCGCCTGCCCGGCGCATATCGCCGTGCAGGGCTACTTAAAGCTCGCCGCGCAGGGCAAATACCGCGAGGCGCTGCAGCTCATCAAGCGCGAAAACCCGTTCCCCGCCGTTTGCGGCCGCATCTGCAACCGCCGCTGCGAGGATGCATGCACCCGCGGCACCGTTGACCAGGCCGTCGCCATCGATGAGGTCAAGCGCTTCATCGCCCAGCAGGATCTCGAAGCCGCCACGCGCTTCATCCCCGAAAAGGTCATCCCGAAGGTCGAGGGCGAGTTTGAAGAGAAAATCGCCATCATTGGCGCCGGCCCCGCGGGCATGAGCTGCGCCTACTTCCTCGCCGAGAAGGGCTACCGCCCGACCGTGTTCGATAAAGCCTCCCGCCCCGGCGGCATGCTGATGAACGCCATCCCGAACTTCCGTCTCGAGAAGGAAGTTGTGGAGGCCGAGATCGACATTCTGCGCGAAATGGGCGTGGAGTTCCGCTGCGGTGTAGAGGTCGGCAAGGATGTCACCATCCCCGAGCTGCGCGCACAGGGCTACAAGGGCTTCTATGTCGCCGTCGGCCTGCAGGACGGCGGACGCCTCCGCGTCCCCGGTGACGACGCCGAGGGCGTTCTCTCCGGCGTGGACTTCACAAAGAAGGTCAATCTTGAGCCCGATACGAAGCTCACCGGCAAGGTCGTCGTCATCGGCGGCGGCAACATCGCTTCCGATGTCGCCCGTACCGCTGTGCGCTGCGGCGCCGAGAGCGTCACGCTCTACTGCCTGGAGGGCTACGACGAAATGCCTATGGGCGAAGAGGATCGCACCGAGTGCGAGCGCGACGGTATCTCCATTCATGCCGGTTGGGGGCAGACCGCGATCGATAGCGAAAACGGCCATGCGAAGGCCATCCACTTCCGCAAGTGCCTGTCCGTCAAAAACGCCGAGGGGCGCTTCGCTCCCACGTTTGACGACGCCGAGACCGAGACCGCCGAGGCGGATACGATCCTTTACTGCATCGGCCAGCACGCCGCCTGGGGCGAGCTGCTCGCCGGAACGAAGGTGGAGTTCAACCCGAACGGCACCGTCAAGGCCGATGCGCTGACCTACCAGACCGCCGAGCCCGACATTTTCGTCGGCGGCGACGCCTATACCGGCCAGAAGTTCGCCATCGACGCCATTGCCGCCGGCAAGGAGGGCGCTGTGTCGCTGCAT
>CAVIVK010000013.1:0-4747 GCA_963645975.1 Bifidobacteriaceae bacterium
CATCGCCGAACTGGCCGCTGCCGCCGGTCTGCTTCTTGTGGCGGCCGTGGGCTTCGACCTTCGCCTTGATCTTCTCGCGGTAAGGCACGCGGGCGGGCTTGAGCTCGCTCTCGACACCGAAGCGGCTCTTCAGCTTGGCGCAGAGGACGTCGAGCTGGATGTCGCCGGCGCCGGAGAGGACCATCTGGTGGGTCTCGGCGTTGTTGACGATCGTGAAGGAGATGTCTTCCTCGTTCAGACGGGCGAGACCGTTGGCGATCTTGTCGTCCTGGCCCTTCGTCTTGGGGGAGATGCACATGGAATAGCAGGGCTCCGCGATCTCGATGGCGGGAAGCTCGATCTCGGCCTTCGGGTCGCACACGGTGTCGCCGGTCTTCCAGTCCATCTTGCCGATGGCGACGATGTCGCCGCAGCAGGCGTCCTTGACCTCGGTGGTCTTCTTGCCGCACATGGTGTACAGACGGCCGAGCTTATCGGTGTTGCCGGTGCGCGAATTGCGCAGAGACATATCGGCGGTCAGCTTGCCGCTGACGAGCTTAATGAAGTTGTACTTGCCAAACTGGTCGGACACGGTCTTGAACACGAGACCGGCGGTCGGGCCGTTGGGATCGATGCCCTCGACCTCGTCGGGCGCGGGGACATAGTCCAGAATGGCCTGCAGCAGAGCCTGCGTGCCGACGCCGGTCGTACCGACACCGCAGAACACGGGAACAACGCTGCGATCCTTCAGGCCGGCCTTGATGCCGGTGATAATTTCTTCCTCGGAGAGAGTCATTTCCTCGAAATACTTCTCCATGAGCTCTTCGGTAGCGCCCGCGGCAGACTCCATGAGAGCCTCACGCAGCTCCTCGACCTTGCCTTCGTCGGCGGCGGGGACGGCGACCTTCGCGGTCTTGTTGCCGTTGGTCTCATACGCAATATTGTGCACGAGATCGATGACGCCGGTGCCGTCGGAAGCGGGGATCATCACGGGGCAGACGATGCTGCCGTACTTGGCCTGGAGGGCTTCGAGCACGCCAAAGTAGTCGCCGTGCTCTTCGTCGAGCTTGGAGATGTAGAACATGGCCGGCTTCTCAGCGGCCTTGAGCATTTTCCAGCTGCGCTCCGCGCCGACGGACAGGCCGTCCTTCGCGGTGCAGAAAATGACGCCCGCTTCCACCGCGCGCAGCGCGGCGGCGACCTCACCGGCGAAGTCCTGGAAGCCCGGGCAGTCGATCACGTTGATCTTCTTGCCGCCGAAGGAAATGGGAGCGAGAGCCGCGGAGATCGTTACCTGGCGCTTGATCTCTTCCGCGTCGTAGTCGCAGACGGTGTTGCCGTCGGTGACCTTGCCCTGCCGGTCGATGGCACCGGTCAGATAGAGCATATTCTCGGTAAGAGTGGTCTTGCCGCTGCCGCCGTGACCGAGCAGGCAGACATTGCGGATGTCCTTGGTTGTGTAGCTCATGGGTTGTCCTCTCCTTATAATTATCTTATTAAAAATTCACTTGTCATTCTTCCGAAAAAACAGGGGAACGCCACGAAGATAAATTATACACTATGACAGTTTTTTTGGCAATAATTATTTTCGCAGCAGCGTCCGCAGCGAGAGCGGCACGATGAGCCACGCGAGCATATAGAGCAGAACCCGTCCCGCACCGATCACCGTCCAGGCACCCTGCCACGCCGGAATCGCCGCGAGCAGCGCGCCGAGCGCAGCGCAGATGACGCCGCACCACGCGCACGCGCGGCCATAGGCGTGGAGCTTTGTGCCGCATTCGGCAAAGTCTACAAGCGTATCGAGACCATCCTGCGCCATGACACCGGCAGCGGGACTGCCCGTCGAGGCGGGGATGCCGGAGATGCGGTACCGCTCGGCAAAGGACAAAAACTGGAAGCCCTCAGCAGAGACGCCGAACGTTTTCTGCAAGAGCAGCGGGTCAAGGTTAAAGTCGCGCACGGCAAAAATCGGCTTGCGCCGCTCGCGGCGCAAATCGGCCAGCGCGCGCTGCACGCTCGCCATCGGGCGGTAGCGCAGCGGGAATACCGCCGCGAGCTCGCCGGACACGGCGGTATAGATTGCATTTTCTTCCTTGATCTTATCGGGGATCTTCACGCCGCTCAGGTGCATATATGCAAGCGAGCCAACGCGCACTTCCTCGCCCTGCACCGTGCCTTTCGCGCCGCCCTCACCGACAGAGAAATCCTCCACGGTCTGCATGGCGGCGTTTTTTCGGCGCATCAGCTCGGCAAACGGCGCGGCAAGGCCGGTTCCGGCGGCGGTGAGCATGCTGCCGGTGATGCCGATGATCTGCGAAGCGCGGCTCTTATCCATAAAGCGCACGCCTGTAATCTCGATGGCGTCCTCGGGGAAAATGTCCGTATCGGTGAGCACGAGCTGGCGCGAGCGGCCAACATCACGCGCGCCCGACCACCCGGCGAGCGCGCTCCCGCGCATCATAAGATGGCGCGCCGTGCGGGAGAAGAGCAGCGGGAACGAGAGCGTCCAGTTGAACGAAACGCAAAGCGCCGTCATCAGCGAGAAGAGATGGAAAAACGCTTTCATATCCTGCGCGCCGAACGAGAGAGCGAGCGCGAGCGCAAGCGAGCCGGCGGCCATGGGCACGAAGGCATCGGCTGCAAGCGCTTCCGCGCCGTTCGGCTCCTCGCTGCGGCGGACAAGGCCGTCCGACGAGCGGCGGGACTTGATGAGGATGCGTTCCTTCTTTCCCGGCAGCACCTCGGAGGTGACAGCGTAGGGATCCTTTGCATGGTAAATGGCGAGAAAGGAATCGGCATACGCCCGGCAGCTGTGCCACGCGCCGCGCAGCGCAAACGCGACCGCCGCCGCAGGGATTACGGCAAAGGTTACGCCGTGCGATCCGTCGCCGCTCGCGGCGATATAGATGACGTCCGCCGCCGCGGCGATTGCCGCGAGAACGATCATCGATTCCGCCCCGGCGCGGCCACGGATGAGCCCCATAATGCCCGCCGTTACAACATCCAGTCCGATGAGCATCACCGAGAGCATCCCGATGAGACACACGAGCGACGTTGCTCTCGCGTTCGTGCCGAGACTGCCGGGCAGCGGCAGGCCGAAATCATAAGCAAGCGTGATCCACGCAAGCAGCACGCAGACAGCCGAAGCCCCAATAAAACGCAGGCGCAAACTCGGCATCTGCGCGGCATAATGCTTCGCCGCGCGCTGCGGCGGCATTTCAAGCGTTACGTCCTCCGGCTCCGGGTCAGGCTGAGAGAGGTTGTCCGCCCGGCGGATCGACGCCGCGGCAAGCAGCCCCACAAGCTTGCCCCAAAGTCCCGGCGCACGGCCGCGGTGGGCGGTGCGGCTCTTTTTCTTCTTTTTTCCGGCAGGCCCGGTCTCATCCGCCTCTTCGGTTTCTTCCGAAGCTTCCGGCTCATCCGGCGCTTCGAGCGGCGGGGCGTAGAAATCCGCGTCGTCCTCAAAGCCCTCGTCGTATACGTCGCCTTCGGCGCTCTCGTCCGGCGCGGGCGCATCCTCGTAATACCGCCCATCCGGCTCGCCGGCCTCTTCCGGCTGCGGCTCATCCGGTTCAACGTCCGGCTCGATCCCGTACTCCGGGGTGTCGGTATCAAATTCTTCGTATTCGGGGTATTCCGCTTCTTCGTCCGGGTATTCGGCTTCATACTCGGTCTCCGCCGGATACTCCGCCGTTTCGGAGGAATAGCCTTCCGTCTCCGGCAGATATTCCGTCTCCGTCACTTCCGGCGCAGCGGTCTCCTCCGGCGTTTTATCCCGGCATTCCTCGAGAATGCTCTCCAGCGAGAAGCCCGGCACACCGAAGCTTTCGGGAATGCCGCCTGTATCGCGTTTTGCCATAGCTTCCTCCGTCTCAGGAATCTCTGCGCTGACGGACGACCTCGTACATGAGGATCGCCGCCGCCGCAGAGGCGTTGAGCGAGGTGATCTTGCCGAGCAGGGGGATGCTCACGGTGAAATCGCATTGCTCCGAAACAAGCCGCCCCATGCCGAAGCCCTCCGAGCCGATGACGAGCGCAACCGCGCCGGTCATTTTCGTCTGCCAGAGGTCGGCCGGCGCGTCCGCCGCCGTGCCATAGACCCAAAGTCCCTTCTTCTTGAGCTCGCCGAGCGCCGAGGGGATGTTGGTCACACGCGCGACGAGCATATGCTCCGCTGCGCCCGCGCTCGCTTTGTCCACCACGGCGGTGAGCCCGGCAGCGCGCCGCTTGGGGATGATGACGCCGTGGACACCCGCACACTCCGCGGTACGCAAAATTGCGCCGAGATTGTGCGGATCGGCGATCTCGTCGCACACGACGATGAACGGATCCTCGCCCCGCTCGGCGGCGCGCTCCAAAATATCCTCGATAGAGGCGTATTCCCGCATCGCGGCCTGCGCAATGATGCCCTGATGCGCGCCCGTGGCGCTGAGCGAATCGAGCTTGCGCCGGTCGCACTCGGTGACGACGATGCCGTTTTCCCGCGCCTTGGCAAGAATACGCGCAAGCGTCCGGTCGGTGTCGCCGCGGGCGACGAAAATTTTATCGATCGTCCGTCCGGCGCGGATCGCCTCGGCAACGGCATTGCGCCCCTCGATCAGATCCTCACGGTCCTGACGGACTTCCTGTTCACGGTTTTCCATATCGTTAATTTCCTTCTTTATATTTCGTTCTTCCATAATTCTTTGCATACGTATAGATAATATATTTTACCACACGATCCCGGCATCTGCAACGGAAAGCGCTATTTTTTTCTGCCGCCTTGACC
>CAVIVK010000014.1:0-4881 GCA_963645975.1 Bifidobacteriaceae bacterium
TTCCAAGGCGACGAAAATTTCTCCAATCTCTGCGTAGATGCGAACGGCCGCATCATCGGCCTTTTCGACTTTAATATGGCGGGCACGGACGTGATCGCCAACTATCTTGCAAACATCGCTTTTCAGGGCAATTTCTTCTATACGGAGGAGCGGTTCATTGCGGATACCGCACCGGAGCTTTTTTACGCCATTATGGATTCCTATGCGGAGAGCACCGCGCGCATCCGCGCGCTCTATCCGTTCACGGCGGATGAGCTGGACGCCTACCGGCTGTGTGCAAAGATCGTGGTCATATCCGGCTATGTCAATACGGCGGCGTTTTCGGAGTTTCTTTCCCGAGAGGAGACGCACGCGAAAACGGTAGAACTGCTGCGGCTCATTCTAAGGGAATTTTTGCAGGAAGAGGACGAACCATGAACGCATGGAAGCGGCTGGACGAGCGCCTTTCCGCAGGAAAGGGACGCACGCTCTGGCAGTTTGTGAAATTCAATCTCGTGAGCCTCACGGTGACGATCCTGCAGCTTCTGCTCGCCAATCTCCTGCCGCTCGCATTTGACGGCGTCGTCTCGCCGCTCCCGCCGCTGCTGCGCGGCATATTCAATGCGGAAGCGCTTTTTCCGGACGGCTCGAAGTATGTGATAAACGGCGTTGTCACATGGGGCTATGTGCTGCCGTTTCTGCTCGCGAACGGGCTTGCCAACATCTACGGCTACTTTATCAACATGAAAACAACGTTCCGCGGCAAGGGTACCCGCGCGGGTTTTGCGGTATATCTCGCGATCCTCTTCGCGCTCATTCTCTTTGCCACATGGATGCAGGGCGCAATCGTCGCCGCAATGGCGTCAAGCCGTATCGCGTCCCTTTCTCGCACGCTCGCCTCGTTTGGCGCGGGTGTCGTGCAGACGGCGGTGCTCTTCCCGCTTGAGAAGCTTGTGCTGTTCCGGCCAGCGCCGGACGGCAGAAAGGAAACAACATGAACGAAAAGCTCTTTGCCTATATTGCCGCGTGTCCCACGGCGTTCCATACCTGCGCCCACAGCGCGGACATGCTGCGCGCCGCCGGATATACCGAGCTTTGCGAGGCACAGCGCTGGGAGATCGTTCCCGGCGGCAAATACTTTGTCACGCGAAACGGCTCTTCGCTGATCGCGTTTCGCGTCCCCGCCGGAGAGATTGCGGGCTTCATGATGACCGCCGCCCACGGCGACAGCCCCGCATTCAAGATCAAAGAAAATGCGGAGCTTTCGGACGGAACCTATCTTCGTCTCTCCGTGGAAAAATACGGCGGGATGCTCTGCGCCCCCTGGCTCGACCGGCCGCTTTCCGTGGCGGGCCGCATCGTCGTAGCCGAGGGCGACACGCTCTCGGTAAAGCTCGTGGATCTCCGCGAGCCCTGCGCAATCATCCCGAACGTCGCCATCCACATGAATCGGAACGCCAACGACGGCATGAAATACAATGCCGCCGTCGATATGCTGCCCGTATGGATGAGCAGCGAAAAGAGAAGCTTCCGCGCCGCCGTCGCGAAGGCCGCCGGTGTGGCGGAGGACACCATCGTCACGGGTGATCTTTTCCTTTATGATCCGCAGAAAGGCGTCACGCTCGGCGAATACATCTCGGCCCCCCGGCTGGACGATCTTCAATGCGCTTTCTCCTCGCTGACGGCGTTTCTCGCCGCCGGGGAGAGCCGCGCCATCCCCGTCTGCTGCATCTTTGACAACGAAGAGGTCGGCAGCGAAACGAAGCAGGGCGCAGCATCCACCTTCCTTTATGATACGCTCACGCGGCTGTGCGCCGCGCTCGGCATGGACGGCAGCGAATATCGCCGTCTCGTGGCGGGCAGCTTCCTCGTCTCCTGCGACAACGCGCACGCCGTCCACCCCAACCACGGCGAATTTGCCGACCGCAACCATACCGCGCGCATGAACGGCGGCGTTGTCATCAAGTACAACGCCAACCAGCGCTACACCTCCGACGCCGTTTCCGCCGGCATCTTCCGCCGCATCTGCGAAAGCGCCGGCGTGCCGGTGCAGTATTACGCCAACCGCGCCGACATGCCGGGCGGCTCCACGCTCGGCAACATCTCCAACACGCAGGTATCGCTCAACGCTGTGGACATCGGTCTCGCGCAGCTGGCGATGCACTCGCCCTTCGAGACCGCGGGCGCGGCGGACACCGTCTCGCTCGTCAAAGCTCTCACCGCCTTTTTTGAACACGCCCTCGTTGCCGAACGCGACGGGGTCTACCGCTTTCTCTGAGGCATAACTGCCTCCCGGGGAAGGGAGGCTCACCTCCCCTCCCCAAATTTTTTTGCTTAAACTTTCGTATATTCATCCTTTGGGAGTGTGAAAGATATGACAAAGTACATTTTCGTCACCGGCGGCGTTGTTTCCGGCCTTGGCAAGGGCATCACCGCCGCCTCGCTCGGCCGTCTTTTGAAGGCGCGCGGGTTCAAGGTCGCAGCGCAGAAGCTCGACCCCTACATCAACGTTGACCCCGGCACGATGAGCCCTTACCAGCACGGCGAGGTCTACGTCACCGAGGACGGCGCGGAGACCGATCTGGATCTCGGTCACTACGAGCGCTTCATCGACGAGGATCTCAACAAGTTCTCGAATCTCACCACGGGCAAGGTGTATTCCCATGTACTCGAAAAGGAGCGCCGCGGCGAATATCTCGGCAGCACCGTGCAGGTCATCCCGCACGTCACCAACGAGATCAAGGAGTTCATCTACCAGGTCGGCAAAAAGACCGGCGCGGACATCGTCATCACCGAGATCGGCGGCACGACCGGCGATATTGAGAGCCAGCCGTTCCTGGAAGCCATCCGTCAGGTCGGGCTCGAGGTCGGGCGCGAAAACACGCTCTACATCCATGTGACGCTCGTACCGTATCTCAAAGCCTCGGGCGAGCACAAATCCAAGCCGACGCAGCACTCCGTCAAGGAGCTGCAGGGCATGGGCATCTCGCCGGACATCATCGTGCTGCGCTGCGACGAGCCGATCGAGGATGAGAACATCTTCCACAAGATCGCGAACTTCTGCAACGTGGAGCCGGACTGCGTCATTGAGAATATGACGATCCCCGTGCTGTACGAAGCCCCCCTCATGCTGGAAAAGGCGCACATGGGCGACACCGTATGCCGCCGTCTCGGTCTCGGCCAGCCGAAGGCCGATCTTGCCGAGTGGGAAGAAATGGTAAGCCGCATCCACGGCCGCACAAAGCGCGTGCCCATTGCGCTCGTCGGCAAATATACGCAGCTGCACGACGCCTATCTCTCCGTGATCGAGGCGCTGCGCCACGCGGGCTATGTTGTGGGAACGCACGTTCCCATCCGCTGGGTAGATTCTGAAACGCTCACCGAGGAGAATATTGAGGAAAAGCTCGGCGGCGTGTGCGGCATTCTGGTGCCGGGCGGCTTCGGCGACCGCGGCATTGAGGGCATGATCCTCGCGGCCAGGTACGCCCGCGAAAAGAAGATCCCGTATTTAGGACTCTGCCTCGGCATGCAGATTGCCGTCATTGAGAATGCACGCAACGCCGCGCATCTCGCCGGCGCGAACTCCCGCGAGTTTGACGAGCACTCCCCCTACCGTGTTATCGACTTCATGCCCGGCCAGAGCGACGAGATCGCCAAGGGCGGCACGCTCCGTCTCGGTGCGTATCCGTGCGACGTGATGCACGGGTCGCTTCTCGAAAAATGCTACGGCGCACAGCACATCTCCGAGCGCCACCGCCACCGCTACGAATTCAACAACGAATACCGCGAAGCTCTCACCGCCGCGGGGCTCGTCCTCTCCGGTCTCTCGCCGGACGGTCGGCTCGTGGAGGTTGTTGAGCGGCACGATCATCCGTTTTACATCGGCGTGCAGTACCACCCCGAATTCAAGTCCCGTCCCAACCGGCCGCACCCGCTCTTCCGCGGCTTTGTCGCCGCGGCGCTCTCTCTTTTTGAGTCACGCGAGTGATCGCCGTCCGCGCAGGAAAATCTGTTGACGCTCACCGGCGGATAGTGGTATTATAAAGTGTCTCTTTATTGCGCAAAAGCGCAGGACTTTTATCGGATTTCAGAAAGGACTCTTTTATGGGAAAATACTTCGGCACCGACGGTTTCCGCGGCAAGGCCGGCGAGGTCTTGACCGCCGAGCACGCTTTCAAGACCGGTCGTTTTCTCGGCTGGTACTACGCGAACCGCCACACAAGCGGCACAGCCCGCATCGTGATCGGCAAGGATACGCGCCGCTCCTCTTACATGTATGAGAGCGCGCTCGCCGCGGGCATCACGTCCTCCGGCGCGGACGCCTATCTCCTGCACGTCACGACGACGCCCTGCGTCAGCTTTATCACGCGCACCGAAAACTTTGACTGCGGCGTGATGATCTCCGCGAGCCACAATCCCTACTGGGATAACGGCATCAAGCTCATGAACGGCACCGGCGAGAAGATGGACGACGCGCTGCAGGACGAGCTCGAAGCCTACATCGACGGCGATCCCAACAGCATTCCCTGGGCGGTGGAGGATAAGATCGGCCGCACGATCGACTTTTATTCCGGCCGCAACCGTTATATCGGCTATCTCACAAGTCTCGCCACGCGCTCGTTTGGCGACCGCAAGGTAGCGCTTGACTGCTCGAACGGCAGCGCGTGGATGATTGGCCGCGCGGTGTTCGACGCGCTCGGCGCGAAGACCTACGTCATCAACGATAAGCCCGACGGCGTGAACGTGAACCTTCGCTGCGGCTCCACCCACATTGAGGGCCTGCAGCAGTACGTCCGCGAAAACAAGCTCGACATCGGCTTTGCTTTCGACGGCGACGCCGACCGCTGCCTTGCCGTGGATGAGCTCGGCAATGTGGTGAACGGCGATCAGATCATGTATATC
>CAVIVK010000015.1:0-8817 GCA_963645975.1 Bifidobacteriaceae bacterium
CCGTGGGACGAGCTTTCCGGCGCGCAGATCCTCGACGCGATGGAAAAGCGCGACACGCTCACCGCCGCGCTCGAGAGCATTGAGCGCGAGCACGAGGAGGATGAGGACGAGCACGAGCATCACCATCATCACGACCATGACGAGCACGAAGAGCACGAGCACCATCATCACTTCGATGAGAACGGCAACTGCTCCTGCGGCTGCCACCATGACGATGACGACGATGACGATGAGCACGACCACGAGCATCATCACCATGACCACGACGAGCACGAGCATCATCATGAGCATGATCACGAGTGCGGCTGCGGCCACGACCACGAGCACCATCATCACGATCACGACCATGATGAGCACGACCACGAGCACGAGTGCGGCTGCGGTCATCATCACCACCATCACCACGGCCACGACGCGGACGAGGTGTTCACGTCCTGGGGCATGGAAACGGCGAAGAAGTTCACCGAGGACGGCCTGCGTACTGCACTCACCGCGCTCGAAGACGAGGCCAAATACGGCGTCGTGCTGCGCGCAAAGGGCATTGTTGCCGCGACCGAAGGCGAGTGGATCCACTTCGACTATACGCCGGGCGAGATCAACATTCGCCGCGGCAGCGCCGGCGTGACGGGGCGTCTGTGCGTCATCGGCCACGAACTGCACGAGGACGCCGTCGCCGAACTCTTCCGCTGAAGGGGAGATTGAATCATGGCAAGACAAGTCCCCGTATATCTCTTCACCGGCTTTTTAGAGTCCGGCAAGACGAAGTTCGCCCAGCAGACGCTCGAGGACGCGACATTCAATAACGGCGACCGCATCCTCCTGCTCGTGTGCGAGGAGGGCGTGGAGGAATACGATCCCTCGACGTTCGCCGCGCCCACCGTGTTTACCGAGACGATCGAGAGCGAGAGCGATCTTACGACTGAAAATCTCGCGGCACTTCTGAAAAAACACCGCTGCTCCTACGTCATGGTGGAGTACAACGGCATGTGGACGCTCGACACGCTCTATACGAACATGCCGAAGGAATGGATCGTGGCGCAGGAATTTCTATTCATCGACGCGCGCACATTCCTCAACTACAATAACAACATGCGCCAGCTCATGGTGGACAAGCTCCAGAGCTGCGAGCTTGCGGTGCTCAACCGCTTCCCCGAGGGCGACGAGGATCTCAAAATGCAGGCGCACAAGATCATCCGCGCCATCAACCGCCGGTGCGACATTGCCTTTGAAACGCCGGACGGCAAGATCAGCTACGACGACATTGAGCTCCCCCTCCCCTACGATCTCAACGCCCCCGTCTGCGAGATCGGCGACGCGGACTACGCGATCTTTTTGCAGGACATCATGGATCAGCCGGAGAAATACCGGAACAAGACTGTCTCTCTCCGCGGCAAGGCGATCACGAAATCCCGCAGTCTGAAGAAGGGATACTTCTACTTTGGGCGTGATGTGATGACCTGCTGCGCGAACGACATCCGCTTCATCCCGCTCGCCGCGGAGGCGGCGGACACAAGTGAGCTCAAAAACCTTGCCTGGTACAAGCTCACCGCGCGCATCGATATCCGCACGCTGCCGGATGTCTACGAAGGCCCCGGCCCGGTGCTGCACATGGTATCCATCGAGCCGTGCGATGTGCCGGAGCAGGAAGTCGCAACGTTCTACTGATGTCAAACAAACCCCACGCAAAGAAATGCTCCCGGCGGACAATGTGTCCGCCGGGAGATTTTTATTTACTGGAAGATTATCTTATTCCCAACCGAGGATGAAGTGTTTGTAGTAATGCACGGCCAGCGCGTAGAGATTCGTTTTCGGAATGCCGTTTGCGCAATAGCTCTCCAACGCGTTGACAAAGCGGATGGAGGCGGTCTCGTGCGCAACATATACGCTGTCTGAGAGCGTCCCCGTTTCGTCCGTCACCGTGACGGTGCAGCTTTTGCCGCGCGGGCAGGTCACGGAAAGCGCGCCGTCCGTAACCGCCGCCATGCAGCCCTCGCCCTCGCACCGCACGGTATAGTCAGCGATATCGCCGCTCGCGCCGATGGCATAGAGCGAGAGCCCCGCTTCCGTTTCGTCGCGGGGGAGCCGGTAGTCGTAGAGGAAATTTCCGTCCGCATCCGTGAGCTTCAAAAGGCCCGGCAGCTCGTCATGCGCGCCGGAATACGCCTCCACTTCGGCAAGCCCCGCGCACTCGCCCTCCGTCTCCAGCAGCCGGACGGTGAAGCCCTCGCAGTTTGGCTCGTCCACCGGCACGACCGTACCGGCAGGATCGATCTCGCCCACCGCGTACCGGTTCCCGCTCGGAAACACGAGCTCAGCGGCGAGGACATTGTCCTCCGGCGAGGGGGCATCGTAGAGCCGAACCTCCGTCACATCCGCCGCAGGGAACGTGAATTCCGCCTCGCGCGTAGCGTCGCCGCTCTCCGGTACCCACACGGCGCTGTACGGCGGCTCCCTTCCGGCCAGATCCTCCGAGTGGAGCAGGCGGAAATCGTTGAGCTCCGCGCCGTCGCCGGAGGAGACGCGCACCGCCGCGCCGTACAAAAGCGAGCCGGTGCAGCGCTGCCAGAACACCTTATCGCCGTTGATGATGCGCGGCGCGATGCGCCAGAGCTTCTGGCTGCCGTATATCCGCGTCTGGGAAAAGCTCCAGCACTCCGTGATCGAGCGCGAAAGAGCGCGGCCATCCACCGGCAGGCGCACGCGGTTTTCCCAAAGATACACGCCGTTTTCCATCCGCCCGTCGCCGGGATCGACCGTCGAGAGCAGATTCACGGAATCGTAAAAGTCCGCCGGAGCATGGAACGCCGTGGAGTAGGCAAAGCCCTTGAGCACGAGCGGGTCGTAGTCCGGCGCAGCGGCAAGAATCTCGCCGAGCGCTTCATCGAAAAACATCGCCACCGCGCGGTGGTCGATGTTCTCGTCATAATCCACGCAGAAGATCACGTCGGCGCGTATCTCTTCGATCACGCCGCGGAGATCGCCGAGCAGATTTTCACGCGTATACGGTGTCCCCTCGCGGTACGCCTCGTGGTTCGGCGCGGCATGCGTCTCCGTCCGCCCGCTCAGCGACGGCGTCACGGCGTTTGGCGCGGCATTATAAATGTGCATTCCGCCGTCCGGTATGCCGTCGCCGTAGCCGAGAAAGATCACGTTCTCCTCCGGCACGCCGTCGAACGAAAGCGCATTTATCGCCTCGTATACGCGCTTCTCCCCCAGTCCGGCGGCATCGCCGGTCGAGACGAACACAACGTACACCTCGCTTCCGGCATCGATGAACTGCCCCGTCAGCCCGCTCAGGAGATTGAGATCGTCGTCCTCGTGCGGCACAACGGCGAGCACGCGCTTCTCCGAGAAGATCGCCTTCGTCTCGGTCTTCGGCACTTCATACCGCGCGTTGGGGCGTCCGGCATCGCGCCAGACAAAGAAAAGCGCGAGCAGCGCCGCGACGGCCACACCAGCTACGGAAAAGAATGCGATGCGCCGTGCCCTTCGCGTGAAGCCGCGCCAGAGTGAAAGCCCTACGGCGGCGGCAAAAAACAGTCCCCAGAATGCCGCGCGCGGCAGAGGCCAGTCTGCTGCGGCAAGCAGGATATCCGCGAGCACGGTGATCTCCGCAGCGAGAAAAACGCTCTGCACAATCCGGCAGAGGAGCGCCCCCAGCGTATGCTTTTTCTCCAAGTTCATCCCCCCTGCCGCATTATGCCCGCTTTTCCGCCGCAGCACGCGCATACCATGCTGCGATCGCCGCCGGAGCCTCCTCGCGGTTTTCTATCGTAAGAGGAAAAAGCTCCACGTCCTTCTGTGCGCGCACCTCGTCCAGGAAGGCGTTGTGCTCCGGCTTAATGACGCCGAGCACCGGCGTGCCGGAATGGATCGAGGCGAGCACCGCGGCGCGAAAGGCGTGCGCAGCCAGCTCCATACGCCCGAGCTCGTCCATGAGGAGAATGCCGCACGCACCCTTTGCGAGCAGCGCACAGCCGCGGCCGTCGAAATTTTCCGGGTGCTTTTCGTAAATGCCGCCGCGCCGCCCGACGAGGGCGTCCGGCGTGAGATCGTCCGGCGTCCACACGGGCGGAACGATGAATACGTCAAATCCGGTGTCCGTCGGGATGCTCACGGTGAGGAAGCCGCCGGCAGATATCGCAGAATTTGCACATAAAAAGCGGCGGATCGCCGTGCTTTTTCCGGTCTGCACCGCGCCTGTCAGAAAAAACGCGCTCATAATTCTTCTCCATTTCGCCCATTTTGTTCCCTTTGAGTATAGAAAGGCACGCGCTTTCTGTCAAGCACGGCGCAGCGCGTTTTTTCGCCGTATTTGCCAATTGCAATCTGGCCGCATACATGATATTGTATCGTTCGGCGAAAGGAGGGCAAGATATGGTTATTCACGGTTTACAGAAATTGACGCTGCTCGATTATCCGGGCCATACCGCCTGCACGGTGTTCACCGCGCACTGCCCGTGGCGCTGCCCCTTCTGCCACAACGCCTCGCTCGTGCTCGAGCCCGAGAGCCAGCCGGTGATCCCGGAAGAGGAGTTCTTCTCATTCCTCTCCCACCGGAAAGGTCTGCTCGACGGCGTCGCCGTCACCGGCGGCGAGCCGACAGTACAGCGCGATCTTCCGGAGTTTCTGCGGAAAATCAAATCTCTCGGCTTTGCCGTAAAGCTTGATACGAACGGCACGAACCCTGCCATGCTCCGCGCCATTCTTGAGGAAAAGCTTGCCGACTATGTCGCGATGGACATTAAGGCCGGGCGGGAGAACTATTCCGCCGTCACCGGCACGCTGCGCCCCGGCCTGGCCGCCGTGGAGGAATGCGCCCGGATGCTCATGGCCGGCGGTACCGACTTTGAATTTCGCACCACGGTTGTGCGCGGACTGCACGCATCGGAGGATTTTGCCGATATTGCCGCGTGGCTGCCGGGGAGGGAAAAATACTTTCTTCAATCGTTCAAGGATTCCGGCGATGTGATTTCCGGCGGCTGCGCCGCCTTCACGCGCGAAGAAATGGAAGCCTTCCGGGAGATTTTGCTGCCCGCCATTCCAAACGCTGAAATTCGTGGCATGGACTGAAAAATCCTCCCCCATATGTGCCGCCGCCCCGCTGTTTCCGGGGCGGCGGCACTATATTTTGTGTCAAAGGAACAAATAGTTAAAAATTAAATACTATATGTAGTCTTTTTGTATTTGACATGCGTGTGGGACGATGCTATGATAATGGAGCGCGCCGGACGGGAAACGCGGCGCACCTTATTATGAGAAAAAATATAGAAATATATGGAGGCAAACTATGTACCGGGTTGTGAAGCGCGACGGCAGGATCGTCGACTTTGAAATCAGCAAGATCGCCAACGCCATGAAGAAGGCGTTCGATGCGACCGAAACCAACTATAACCAGAGCGTCATTGACTTTCTGGCCGTGATGGTCACGGCGGATTTCCAGCCGAAGATCACCGATGAGCTCATCCACATCGAGGATATCCAGGACAGCGTGGAAAGCGTTCTCTCCCGCGGCGGCTACGAAAACGTTGCCAAGGCGTACATTCTCTACCGCAAGCAGCACGAGAATCTCCGCGCCGTGAGCGACACGGTGCTCGACTATAAGAAGACCGTCGATAACTATCTCAAGATCAACGACTGGCGCGTGAAGGAAAACTCCACCGTCACCTACTCCGTCGGCGGCCTCATCCTCTCGAACTCCGGCGCGATCACCGCCAACTACTGGCTGAGCGAGGTGTACGACGAGGAGATCGCCAACGCCCACCGCAACGGCGATCTGCATCTGCACGATCTGAGCATGCTCACCGGCTACTGCGCCGGATGGAGCCTGAAGCAGCTCATCCAGCAGGGTCTCGGCATTCCGGGCAAGATCAACTCCACCCCGGCCAGCCATCTGAGCACGCTGTGCAACCAGATGGTCAACTTCCTCGGCATCATGCAGAACGAGTGGGCGGGCGCGCAGGCGTTCTCCTCGTTCGACACGTATCTCGCGCCGTTCGTGCGCGTCGATAAGCTCAATCAGAAGGAAGTCAAGCAGTGCATCCAGTCGTTCATCTTCGGCGTGAACACGCCGTCCCGCTGGGGCACGCAGGCGCCGTTCTCCAACATCACGCTCGATTGGACCGTCCCGGCCGACCTGCGCGATCTGCCCGCGATTGTCGGCGGCAAGGAGCAGGACTTCACCTACGGCGACTGCCAGAAGGAAATGGACATGGTGAACAAGGCGTTCATCGAGATCATGACCGAGGGCGACGCCAACGGCCGCGGCTTCCAGTACCCGATCCCGACCTACTCCATCACCAAGGACTTTGACTGGAGCGAAACCGAGAACAACCGCCTTCTCTTCGAGATGACCGCCAAGTACGGCACGCCGTACTTCTCCAACTACATCAACTCCGACATGGAGCCGAGCGACGTGCGCTCGATGTGCTGCCGTCTGCGGCTTGACCTGCGTGAGCTGCGCAAGAAATCCGGCGGCTTCTTCGGCTCCGGTGAGAGCACCGGTTCGGTCGGCGTCGTGACGATCAACATGCCGCGCATTGCCTACCTCTCCAAGACCGAGGACGAGTTCTACCAGCGGCTCGACCGCATGATGGACATTGCCGCCCGCTCGCTCAAAACCAAGCGCACCGTTATCACCAAGCTTCTCGATGCCGGGCTCTACCCCTACACGAAGTACTATCTCGGCACCTTTGAGAATCACTTCTCCACGATCGGCCTCGTCGGCATGAACGAGGCGTGCCTCAACGCCCGCTGGCTGCACAAGGATCTCACGAATCCCGAGGCGCAGGAGTTCACCAAGGCCGTGCTCAACCACATGCGCGAGCGCCTGAGCGATTATCAGGAAAAATACGGCGATCTCTATAACCTCGAAGCCACCCCGGCGGAGAGCACGTCCTACCGCCTCGCCAAGCACGACCGCGCGCGTTACCCCGAGATCATCACCGCCAACATGGACGGTACGCCGTACTACACCAACAGCTCCCACCTGCCCGTGGGCTACACGGAGGACATTTTCTCCGCGCTGGACATTCAGGACGATCTCCAGACGCTGTACACCTCCGGCACGGTGTTCCACGCCTTCCTCGGCGAAAAGCTGCCCGACTGGCGCGCCGCCGCGGATCTCGTGCGCAAGATCGCCGAGAACTACAAGCTGCCGTATTACACCATGAGCCCGACGTACTCCGTCTGCCACGACCACGGCTACATTACTGGCGAGCACTTCTCCTGCCCCAAGTGCGGCAAGGAGACCGAGGTCTGGAGCCGCATCACCGGCTACTACCGCCCCGTGCAGAACTGGAACGACGGCAAGGTGCAGGAGTTCAAGGACCGCAAGGAGTATAACGTCGGCCACAGCCACTTCACCGGCGGCATCCATCGCCACGAAGCCTGCTGCTGCGGCGACGGCACCGTTGCCCACGGCATGCAGCCCGAAGAGGTCGGCGCCGTTTCCGCGGTGCATACCGCGCAGCTCTTCACCCGCACGACCTGCCCGAACTGCCGCGTGGCGGAAAAGATGCTCGACAAGGCTGGCTTTGCCTATGAGAACCTGACCGCCGAGGAGCATCCCGAGCTCTGCCGCGAATACGGCATCAAAGGCGCGCCGACGCTCGTGCTCTCCGACGGCGTCCACTTTGAGAAATACTACGGCGTGGCTGAGATCAAAAAGCTCCTCGCCGAAACCGCGCAGAAGGCGGAATAAGAAAGCGCCGGCTGCAAAGAATAACAACGAAGCCCGCCTCGGCGGGCTTCGTTTGCGATAAAGTGAAGGGAAACCCTTCCGTCTTTTGCCTTCGGCAAAATCCACCTCCCCTGTTAGGGGAGGCAAGATCGTTATCCCTAATCCCACTTGGCTCCCCTCGTCAGGGGAGCTGTCGCGGCGCGAAGCGCCGGGGCTGAGGGGTTTTCCCCTCGGAAAGAGAGCAGCAAATGTACGACATCATCATTGCCGGAGGCGGCCCGGCGGGAATGACCGCCGCCATTTATGCCCGCCGCAGCGGAAAGAGCGTTCTTCTTCTCGAGCGCGAGGGCTACGGCGGCCAGATCGCCTATGCCCCGCGCGTGGAAAATTATCCCGGCGTCGCCTCCACCGGCGGCGCGGAGCTCGCCGAGCGGATGCTCGAGCAGATGCTCGCGCTCGACGCCGAAACCGACGTCGGCGAGGTTTTGTCCGTAGAGCGCGCCGGGGAGAATTTCATAGTCCGCACAGAGGACGGCGTATACGAAAGCCGCGCCGTGATTCTCGCCACGGGCGCAAAGCACCGCCATCTCGGCCTGCCGGGCGAGGAAGAGCTTCTCGGCCATGGCATCTCCTACTGCGCGGTCTGCGACGGCGGATTTTATAAAAACGGCGTCACCGCCGTTGTCGGCGGCGGCGACAGCGCTCTGCAGGAGGCGCTGCTGCTCTCCGACCTTTGCCAAACCGTATATCTCATCCACCGGCGCGACACCTTCCGCGGCGACGCAGAAAAACAGGAGAGACTTTTTGCGCGGGAGAACGTGAAAGTTCTCACGCCCATGGAAATTGCCGAATTTCTCACCGAGGACGGCGCGCTTCGCGCGATGCGGCTGAAAAACACCGCAACCGGCGAGAAATCGGAGCTTTGTGTGGACTGCCTTTTTGTATCGGTCGGCCAGCAGCCGGAGCTGGAGCGCTTTGCTTCGCTCGTGCCGCTCACCGATCGCGGCTACGCCGCCGTGCCGGAGACCGGCGAAGCGCCCGTCCGCGGCGTTTTCGTTGCCGGGGACTGCCGCGGCAAGCGCGTCCGTCAACTCACCACCGCCGTATCGGACGGCGCAAACGCCGCGCTTGCGGCG
>CAVIVK010000016.1:0-3763 GCA_963645975.1 Bifidobacteriaceae bacterium
CGTCTCTTCTGCGCGGACATGTGCCGCCGCGGCTTTGTTGTGTTCTGCCTCGAATACCCGCTCGTGCCGGACGTCGATATTTTCACCGTGTTCCGCGCGCTGACTGCAGGCATCGAGCGCGCCGCCGCGCTCGCCCCGGACTTTGGCGGGAACGCCGCAAAGCTTCTTCTCTGCGGGGACAGCGCGGGTGCGTATCTCTGCGTATATCTTGCGGCAATGCAAAAAAACGCCGCGATGGCGCGCGCCGCCGGTGTGCCGCAGCTCACGCCGGATATAGCGGCGCTGGGGCTCATCTCCGGCATGTTTTATACGACGCGCTTTGACAATATCGGCATCTTTCTCCCGAACATGGTCTATGGCCGCACTTGGCGGCGCGCGCCGTTCCGGGAATACATCGATCCCGAAAACCCGGCGCTGATCACGGCTCTCCCGCCCTGCTTTCTTGTGACGGCGCGCGGCGATTTTCTCCGCCACTACAGCCGCGATTTTGCCGCGGCATTGAAGAAAAACGGTCGGAAGGCAGAGCTTCTCGACATGGACGAGCCGGAAAAGCTCGCCCACGCCTTCGCCGCGATGCTCCCGGAAACGAGCGCCGCGCAGCGCGCCAACGCCGCCATGGCGGATTTCCTCAAAGCGCATATATAAAAGATGACCGCCTCCCGCGGAAAGCGGGAGGCGGTTTTGTCAGAGAAGCAATGGGTGGGATGCCGGGGTGTTTCAGGCTTCGGAGCCCTCGCCGTCGTCCGTCCAGACGGAAGTTTCGATCTCGACCTTTCCTTTCTTGCTGACAACAAGGCCAAGCACCACAGCGGTGATGAGCAGCAGGGAGTTGCCGATCGCCACGGGCGCCGACAGCGCAAGGATGGCCTTAATGAAGATCACGCCGTTGATCGCGAGCGCGACGCACATGAAGAAGTAGAAAAGGCCGTTCGGCATATGCATTTTCGACTTTTTCCACGCCTCGGGGTATTTCTTGGGAATGTTCCAGATGCCGAGAATCGTGAACACGTTGATGAACGTGTAGATCAACTGGATGTTGTTGGTGATAAGGCTGATGTTGAAGTTGAGCAGGATGGGGATGAGCGCGATCAGGTATTCATACGTCATGATCTTCCAGGGAATACCGAACCGGTTGCTCTTGGCAAACGAACGCGGCAGCCAACCGTCGTGGCAGGCCTGACGGATCGGGTACATATTGGAAGAAAGGCCGGTGTTGAGCGTTGTGGTCAGCGCCATGATCGGTCCGCAGAGGATGAAGATGACCGCGAGCGTTTTGGGCATGATGGACATGGCAACGACCGTGAGCGTCTTGCCCGCCGTCTGCTCCATGGGGAGAACGCCCGCCGTTACGATGCACACACCGATGTAGAGCACCACCAGCGCCGGGATGCACCAGCGCATGGCGCGGGGCACATCCCGCGTGGCCTTTTTGGCGTCCGCGCCGTAGAAGATGGCGATATAATATCCCTGCGTCGAGTAGATGAGCAGGAACGTTGCCGTGAAGAAGCCCTTGAAGCCGCCGGTGAAGAACTGCTCTCCCGCAAAGTTAAAGAGCGGCTGGCTGATCTGCGGAATGCCGTAAATGATATACAGCAGAAGTCCGGCAAACAGCGTCCACGTCATCACGGAGGACACCTTGGCAAACACGTCCAGGCCGAGCAGGTTGATGATATAAAATACCGTCAGCGCGACGACCGCCGTCCACACCGTGTCAAGCGCGGGGAACAGTTCGCCGAGATACGTGCGCAGCGCGATAGCAAAGAGCGCGTTGCTCAAAACCGTAATCATATAGGTATAGCTCATCATACCGGCGAGCTTCGGGCTGGCCAGATTGCCGCACAGGGAGTAGAGTGCGCCGGAAATGCGCAGCGTAGAGCCTGCAAGCATGATCGGGAAGATCATGAAGAAGCCGAGCAGGATTGCTGCGGCGTAAGCGAGCCAAACAGAGTAGCCGGTGAGACCGATCGAGGGGCCGATCAGCGTGATGAGCCCCGAACCGATGACGCCGCCCATGGAGATAAGGAAGAGATCCAGCGTTCGCAGCGAACCCGCCGGCGGTGCGGGCTTGTTTTTTATCGTAATGTTAGCCATAAAAAATACCCTCCACTATATTTTATGAATTCACTACAATTAATCAATAGTGACCTGCTCATCGCAGTGCAGCGTATAGTCGGACCACTCGATGCCGACGCCGGGCAGTTCGGGAATTTCAAAGTAGCCGTTCACGGGGTTGTACGTCCGGTCGGTGAACGCGATATAGTCCGACCATTGGGACATAACGTGGTGCTCGTGAATGACGAAGTTCGGCAGCACCGCCTCCAGATGCAGCGCCGCAGGCGTCATCAGATGGCTGCCCGCCACATGGATTTGCACGCCGACATCGTATACATACGCCATATCGCAGATTTTCTTCGTTTCGGTGATGCCGCCGTTGTTGCCCATATCCGGCTGGATGACCTGAATGGAATTGTCCTGGAAATAGCTGGCGTACTCCCAGCGGGAGATGATGCGCTCGCCGTTTGCAATGGGGATTTTGATGTTGTCGCGGACGTATTTGGACATGCGCGGCGACGGCGTGCAGGGCTCTTCAAAGAAAAGAATGTTGTATTTGTCGATGGTGTTCGCGATCTGGATGGCCGCCTGCGCATCGGTGTAGCAATGGTTTTCCACGATGAGATCGACGTTCGGGCCGATCGCCTCGCGCACGGCAGCGACGCGCTCCTCCACCATATTGAGCAGAGACGGCTTCAAAAGGCCGTTCCGATCCACTTCGGTAAGAGGGCGTCCCTCGGCATCGTTGCTGAAAAAATCGATCTTTACGCAGTCATACCCCAGCTCCTCCACGCAGTACTTGGCGTTGGCTGCGAACTGCTCCGGCTTGCTGGCAAACATCTGGTTGAAAGTGCTGTTGGGGTTTCCTCCCTCGTGGGAGACCTTCACGTTGCCGGGGTCATACGTCCAGGCGATCTGCAGCTGCGAGGCGTACGTTCTGAGCCGGCTGCGCTTTTTCCCGCCCAGCAGCACATACAGCGGGACATTAAAGTATTTGCCCTTGATGTCCCAGAGGGCAATGTCGATCGCGCCGAGGCCGGAGAAGAACGCCTGTCCGCCATTCTGGCCATAGAACGTTCTCTTATACAGATCGTCCCAGATGGCCTCCGTGTCGAGCGGGTTGCGGCCAATGATCAGCGGAATGAGATCCTTCAGCGTTCCGAAGGTGGCGTTGCAGGCGTTGATGACCGCGACCTCACCATCGCCATAGATTCCCTCGTCCGTGTAGATGCGGACGCCGACCGTTTTCGCCACGCCCTTGCGCGGGAAAAAGATCGTTGCTTTTGTGATTTTCATGGTGCATTACCTCCGTTTCGTGTGTTTTTGTCAGAATTCACGAGAAAACAAAAATTTTCATGAAAAATGACAAAATCGCCTTCTACAAAATGAAAGCCGCCGGCTTTATAATAAGCATAGCGGCGGCACGGTCCTTTTTATAGGCTCCATACGAAAAACGCGCAGAGGTTTCTTGTCAAATATCACAATTCTTACGTAACTCGGAGGGTTGAACATGAACGATATGTGCACCGGCGAGTCCATACGGCGTGAGGAACTGGGCGAGCGCATTTTGCAGGCGCTGTCCAAAAGCGGACTGCACGATCTGATGACGCTTCTGTATGACGTCTTTCAAGCACCCATTCTGCTGACGGATATCAATGCCCGCGTTATATTTCAATACCCGCTCACCGAGATTGGGGACGAGGCTTATGAC
>CAVIVK010000017.1:0-5726 GCA_963645975.1 Bifidobacteriaceae bacterium
AGTTCGTTATCGAGCGTATATACCCGCCCGAACGATGCGGCAGTCTCCGAGAGCAGCACAGCACCGCGGCAGGTATAGGCAGAGAGAAAGCGCCGCGTTTCGCCGCCTATGTCCGAGCGCTGAACGGCCTTCTCCGCAAATACTCTGGAACGCTCCCGTACGCGCCTTTTCGCTTCCTCCTTGATGATGCCCGGAATGCTGCCGGGCGAGACGAGCATCGCCGCGTGCAGCATGTTGTAGGCGCGCGCGTACTCCCGCCGGTACGCGGGGAAAAAGGCCGCGAGTTCTGCCGCTGTTTCCGGGGGAATGGGATGATAGAACGCGCTGAGATCAAGATATTTTCCCGAAGCGCCCGGAACGGCGGGTTCCTGCACGTGCGGCGACGTGGCGTCTACGTACCCGAGCTTCCTTTCCGGGATGAATATGCCGTCGAGCGAATCGGGATCGCCGGAACATAGAATGGTTTCAACGGTGAGCCCCGCGCTTTCTGCGCGCTCGGCGGCACGGCGCATGAGCGTGGACTTCCCATTGCCGGGACCGCCTTTGATGTACCAGAAAAAAGAGCCGTTACCCGGATTGGTAAACTCCGGATAGAGCGAGACGAACCCCGCGCCGGTGTTCGCGCCGAGGAAAAACTGCCGGGAAATTTTTTGTTCCATAACGATGCACACCCTTTCCATGTATCAGGATATGCAGGAAAACGAAAACGCGACGCAAAAGACACTTGATATTTTTTCTTGCATCCGGTATAATAACAAAGCGGTCTTTGGCAAGGCTGCACTAGTCGGGGAGCCAGCGGTGCCCTGTAGCCTGCAATCCGCTACAGCAGGGATGAATTCCTCTCCGAGGGTATGCGATGTGTCGTCTGGCGGCAGTAAGTGGCGCTGACGGTCTGGTCTCGCGCAACACAGCCCCGTGAACCATGTCAGGCGGGGAACCGAGCAGCATTAAGCGGATCGCTGTGTGTGCCGTGAGGGTGCCGAACCTGAGCCGGCTGCTGTTGCACCGGGCATACCGCATCATTCAAGGAAAGGTGTGCAGTCTTGCCAAGGATCGCTTTCTATTTTCCCAAAAACGGAGAGATGGATTTTGTACGAAGCTCTGTACCGGAAATACCGGCCGAAAACCTTTGACGATGTGGTGGGGCAGCCGTTCATCACCGAAACGCTCAAAACCCAGGTGCGTACCGGACGGCTTAGCCACGCCTATCTTTTTATCGGCACCCGCGGCACGGGCAAAACGACCTGCGCGCGCATTCTCGCCAAGGCGGTCAACTGCGAGCACCCGGTGGACGGGAACCCCTGCAACGAGTGCGACGCCTGCCGCGGCATCGAGGACGGCTCCATTCTCGATGTTGTCGAGCTGGACGCGGCGTCCAATAACGGCGTGGACGATGTGCGTATGCTGCGTGACGAGGCGATTTTCTCTCCCACCACGGTGCGCAAGCGCGTGTACATCATTGATGAGGTGCACATGCTCTCCAAACCGGCGTTCAACGCGCTGCTGAAAATTCTGGAAGAGCCGCCGCAGCACCTCATGTTCATCCTCGCGACGACGGAACTCAACAAAGTCCTCCCGACGATCCTCTCCCGCTGCCAGCGCCACAGCTTCCGGCGGCTCGACGGTGACACGATCGCCAAGCGCCTCGCCTATGTTGCGGAGCAGGAGGGCATCAATCTCACGGCGGACGCGGCGCAGCTTCTGGGCCGCCTGGCCGACGGCGGCATGCGCGACGGTCTTTCGCTTCTTGACCAGTGCTCCGCGGCGGAAACCGTGGATACCGCAGCGGTGCTGAACGCTATGGGACTGGCCGGGACACTCCGCACGCAGTCCATTGCGGACGCCGTTCTCACCGGAAATACCGAGGACGCTCTCACGCAGTTTGAATCGCTCTGGCAGGACGGGAAAGACCCCGCGGCGCTCCTCGGCGAGCTTTCCGGCCTTTTCCGAGATGCGCTGCTGCTGCGTCTCGCCCCCAAGGGCGGGCGGACGCTCATCTCCGGGGCTTACGGGGAAGAGGCGCTGCGATCAATCCGCGCAAGCGACGGAAACCTCCTCTGGCTTTTGAACACACTCCAAAAACATCAGGCGCTGCTGCGTGAAACCGGCAACCCGCGCCTTCAAACCGAGCTTTGTCTTGCGGAGCTCTCCGGCGGCGGAGAGATTGCGCTGCCGCGTCCGGTTGTTCTGACTCCGAGCGCGGCTCCGGCGGCACCAAAGCCCCAGAGCACATATGCCCCCCCTCCGGCAGCACCGGCGCGTGAAGAAACTCCAGTCGAGAAGGGCGCTCCCGTGTATGAGCCCCCGGCTCCGGTGATTGAACCCGTCCCGGCGGAAGAGGAAAAAATCGCGCCTCCGATGGCCGAGTCTGCTCCTGCCCCCGCTGTAACGGCGGCAGACGATGTGCCCGCGGGCGGTGTCAGCTGGGAATACGCGCTCTCGCAGCTCGAGAACGAGCTGCCCATCGGCGTGCGTATCGTTTTGACGGACGCCACGCAGTCCTCCGGCGAGATCTGCGGCGGCGAGCTCATTTTGCGGTTGCTTCCGGGCTTTGCGAAAAACACGGTCAATGTCCCGGATGTTCTCAATAAGATCCGGCAGAAGGTGTCTGCGCTCTGCGGCGCGCCGATGCAGATCCGGCTGGAGGAAATGCAGAGCGGCGGCGCGTCGGGCCTGGATAAGCTCGACTTTCTCGGTAAATTCGGAAATGTAACCATCCAATAAAGAAGGAGATTCAATACTATGGCAAAAGGATACAGAGGCGGCAGCTTCGGCGGCGGTATGAGCATGGGCGGCGGCATGAGACAGAGCGATCTCATGAAGCAGGCACAGAAGATGCAGCAGGACATGCTGAAAATGCAGGAGGAACTGGACGCCAAAACATATTCCGCTTCGGCGGGCGGCGGCGTTGTCACGGCGGAGGTCAACGGCAAACGCGAGCTCATCACGCTCACGATCGACCCGGAGGCCGTCGATCCCGACGATGTGGAAATGCTGCAGGACATGGTCATCGCGGCGGTCAACTCCGCGCTCAAGGCGGCGGAGACCTCCCGTGAGGAGAGCATGGCCAAAGTCACCGGCGGACTGAATTTCGGTTTTTGAGCATCGGATATTTGTGCAAAAACGGCGCGGACAGACAACCTGTCCGCGCCGTTTTTCGCTGTGAGCTGTGATATAAGAGGCTTACAGCTCTTTTGCCATCTGCATCTCGCGGTACAGATGGCCGGAATACGTATATTCGATTTCCTTGATTGGCTGAAAGCCAACGTCCGTGTACATTTTGCGCGCGGCGGTGTTGTCGAGAGAAACGCTGATATAGATTTTATCCGCGCCGTGCTTCGCCTTGAAATATTCCAGAAATTCCCGGACGGAGCGTTTCCCGTAGCCCCTGTCCTGAAACTGACGGCCGATCATGAACCGGCTCATCGACCAGCCGGGATACGTATCGTCGTAGTCGTAGAGAACAAATCCGACCATGGTATCACCGTCGTATATCCCGAGCGTATACAGCCCGTCCTCGTAGGCGGCTTCGACGAGGGAACGCGTATTGTCCGCGACAAAGTATTTCTGGCTCTCGTCAACCTCTAATGCCATGCATTCCTGATAATTGGTCTTGTCGATCGCTTTGAATTCCATTTTTTCTCCTACTCATTTTCCAGCGGCAGATGCACGATCTGAATGTCGCGCCCGATGGCGTAGCGCAGCGTGTTGAGCGTGCCGCCGGATTTTCCGTCGTAGCAGGCGATGATAAGATCGGCGTGGTCGACCATATAGCGGTTGCGCTTCATCATGCAGCCGGGGGAGTAGTGCTCCTGCAATACGGTGACGGTGTCGCAGCGGTCAAGAAGCGATTCATACCGCTGCCGCTGCGCCGCGCCCCAATGCTCTGCCTGCCCGGCAAATGGAACGGCGGCTTCGAGCGTAATATCGGGGTGATCCTCGCGCAGCGCGAGGACGGCTTCGCAAAAATAGAGATCGCACCCTTCCGCCATACCGCAGATAAAGCGGTGAAAGCCGGATTCATATACCGCTTCGATCGTATCGTACAGCGTTTGCTTCAATCGCCGGCAGCGGGGATCGCTCTCGTTATAGCCCCACGGCAGCTTTTCGGCGCGGTGGCCGGTAAAGGTGCAGGTCGGCTCGCCCATTCACATCACATCCTTTTGGCGCTATTGTAAGGTTTTTTGACCGGATTGTCAAAGCTCTTGATTTTTTCGCAGAGCATGCTATAATACGTCCATCTGAATAAGGAACAATTCTTCAGGGCAGGGCGAAATTCCCGACCGGCGGTAAAGTCCGCGAGCCGTAAATGGCAGATTCGGTGCAACTCCGAAACCGACAGTATAGTCTGGATGGAAGAAGAAGCGGTAAGGCTCTCCTTACATTTTTTTGTGCTGCGCCCGGAGAATGGCTTTCTTCGGACGAATTTTTTTTAAGGGGGCCTTTTCCCATGACAAACACCCGTAAACTGACGACGATGGCAACTCTGACGGCGCTTTCCGTTTGCTTCGTCGCGCTGATCCACTTTCCGATTTTCCCGGCGGTCGCATTTCTCGAATACGACCCGGCGGACATTCCCATTCTGATCTGCGGCTTTGCGTTTGGCCCGGTCGCGGGGCTCGTCGTCACGCTGATTGCTTCGTTTATTCAAGGGTTCACCGTGAGCGCCCAGAGCGGGATCTACGGCATCATCATGCATGTTATCGCCACGGGCGCGTATGTGCTCTCGTCGAGCCTCTTTTATAAAAAGCACAAGACGAAGAAGATGGCGGCGGTTGCAATCGTTATCGGCACGATGACGATGGTGGTGTGCATGTTCTTTGCTAATCTTGTCATCACGCCGTATTTCATGATGGGCGCAGTAAACAGCGCCACGGTGTCTGCGGTGCTCTCGCTTATGCCGTTTATTCTGCTCTTCAACCTTATCAAGGCGGGCGTCAACGGCGCGATCACGTTCTTTATTTATAAGCGCGTCAAGCACCTGTTCTTTAAAGATTAAATTAACGAAACCGAGGATTTTACTCCATGACCGAGGACTTTTCCCGCCGGTTTGCCGCCGCACGGCGGCAGATCATTGAAAAAGAATACGCCAATCTGAACCCGGAACAGCGCGAAGCCGTTCTGACGACGGAGGGCCCGCTGCTCCTGCTTGCGGGCGCCGGCAGCGGGAAAACGACGGTCTTGATCCACCGCGTGGAGAACATCCTTCGCTTTGGCCGCGGCGCAGACACGAGAGAGCTTCCGCCGGGGGCGGACGAGAAAATGCTCTCGGTGCTGGAGGATGCCGCTGCCGGACGCACGAGCGTGACAGACGATATCCGCCGCATGTGCGCTGTTGACCCGGCAGCTCCGTGGCAGGTGCTCGCGATCACGTTCACGAACAAAGCTGCGGACGAACTGAAGAGTCGTCTGGAAAATAAGCTCGGCGAGACCGGGCGCGATGTGTGGGCGCTCACGTTTCACGGCACCTGTGTGCGCATCCTGCGGCGCGATGCCGACCGTCTCGGCTTCCCAAAGAGCTTCACGATTTACGATCAGGCGGACAGCCTTTCGGTGATGAAGCGCATATTGCGCGATAAGAATATCGACGATAAGGTGTTCCCGCCGAAGGCCATGCTTGCCGCGGCGAGCCGGTACAAGGGCGCGCTCGTCGCGCCCGAGGATGCCGTTGCCGCCGAGGAGCGCACCGGAGATATCCGCCGCCTCCGCACGGCACAGATCTGCGC
>CAVIVK010000018.1:0-4485 GCA_963645975.1 Bifidobacteriaceae bacterium
ACCGTCGATCTGGAGCTCATCCTTGCCGACATCGAAATGCTCCGCCGCCGCCAGGACAAGGCGGAGAAAAACGCCAAGAGCGGCGACAAGAAATTCAAAAAGGAAGCGGAAGTCCTCGGCCGCCTGATCGAGTGGATGGACGGCGGACGCTCCGCCCGCAGCTTTGAAGCCAACGAGGAGGAGCGCGAGATCATCGCCGCGTCCGACCTTCTCACCAATAAGCCCATCATCTATGCGGCAAACCTCGACGAGGACGGCTTCTCCGCCGGGGCGGAGAACAATGCCTATTACCAGCAGGTCAAAGCGCTCGCGGATGCCGAGGGCAGCCGTGTGCTGCCGGTGTGCGCCCGGTTTGAGCAGGAGATCGCGGAGCTGGACGAGGAAGAGCGCGCCGTGTTCATGGAGGAGCTCGGCATGACCGAGTCCGGCCTGCAGCGCCTCATTCAGGCATCCTACGAGCTGCTGGGACTCATCTCTTTCCTGACGGCGGGCAGCGACGAGGTGCGCGCCTGGACGATCCGCCGCGGTACCAAAGCGCCGCAGGCCGCCGGAAAGATCCACACCGACTTTGAAAAGGGCTTCATCCGCGCCGAGATCGTGGCGTTTGACGATCTCAAGGCCTGCGGCAGCATGGCCGCCGCCAAGGAGAAGGGGCTCGTCCGCCTGGAAGGCAAGGACTACGTGATGCACGACGGCGACGTGACGCTCTTCCGCTTCAACGTTTCCAAGTGAGCGAAAAACGCATAGGTTTTCTCGATACATGGCGGGCAGCGGCGCTGCTCGCCATGATCGTATGGCACTTTCTTTTTGATCTTGCTTCAACCGGGCTCGTGCCGGTCTCGCTTATGCAAGGCTCCGTTATGGAGCTTGCACGCTATGCTATTGCCGGGAGCTTTGTTGCGATCTCCGGTGTATGCGCGCGCCTCTCGAAGCGCCCTCTGCGCCGGGGACTCGTCGTGCTTGGCGCGGCACTTCTCGTGTCGGCGGCGACGTATCTTTTCGGTGCGCCCGTATACTGGGGCATATTGCATCTGCTCGGCGCGTGCATGCTCCTGTATGCCGCGGTGCGCAAGCGCTGGGACGCTCTGCCGGAAACCTGGGCCTGCGGCGCGGCGATTCTTGTTTTCGTTCTGACATTCGTGCTGCCCATCCGTGTGCGTGTGGGTACACCGTTCCTTTTCCCGCTCGGACTGCGCACGGCAACGTTCGCCTCTGCGGATTACTACCCGCTGCTGCCGTGGGGCGCACTCTTTTTCGCCGCAGCCGCGGCGGCAGAGCGTCTGGACGATATGCCGCCGGAGAAAAAATACCGCAGCGCGCCGCACGCTCTCGCGTGGCTGAGCCGCCGGTCGCTGGCGGTGTATCTTGTCCACCAGCCGGTGCTGTTCGGAATGGTTTACCTGATTAAAATGCTTTGTCCATCGGTGCAATACTAAATTTGAAATGGAGAGATACAATGATGTCTGCACGGCAGGAAAAGAGACGCACCTCTGTTGGTGTGATTCTGGGTCTGGCGGTGTTTGCCCTTTTGTTTTTGCTGTTCTTTTCCGGAAGCACGTCCCCGCTTGTCACCTATTCGCTGTGTAAAGATTCTTTCTTCTTCCAAACCCTCGGTATGGCGTGGGCAGAAGGGAAAATTCCTTTTATTGACACCTTTGATCACAAGGGCCCGCTGATATTTTTTATCGACATGCTCGGTTACCGTATCACGGGCAACGGGAACGGAATACTGCTGATCCAGCTCCCCAATCTGTTCTTCTATTTCGTTCTTGCGTGGAAGATGCTGCGCGAGCTGGGCTTTTCCGAAAAAAGGAGTCTCGCGCTGTTCGCCGCGATGGTGGGCTTTATGGCGCTGCCCTTCAATGAAGGAAATATGACGGAAGAGTATTCTCTCCCGTGGATCATGCTGGCGCTGCTGCTGCAAAACCGCTACTTCACTTCGCTGGAAAACGGCTCGGCAGAGCACAAGCCGCTGTGGGCTGCGTGGTACGGCGTCGGCGCGGCGCAGGCCGTGCTGACGAGAGCTACCAACATGCTGACCATCGGCGTGTGTGTTGCCGTGATCGTTGTCATCCTCTGTCTGCGGAAACAATGGAGCAATCTTTTGAAAAATGCGGGGGCTTTTCTGCTGGGCTTCGCGCTGCTGGTGCTGCCGTTCGTGATCTATTATTGGAGCGTTGGCGGTCTGGCGGAGCTGTATGAGAGCACAATTGCCGCCAATGTCCGCTATTTTCTTTCCGCGAAGACCGTTGGCCCCCAGAAGCTCTTTACGATGTTGAAATTCCTGCTCTTCCTGCTGCCGGCGTTCGGCCTGACGGTGACGGGGCTGCAGATGCTGTTCGGCAAGCGAAAGGCGAGAGCCTGCTGGTATGCTCTGCTCGGACTGGCGCAGATCGTATTTTTCCTGCGGGGATATCCTTACGCCCATTATCTGCTTCTGGTCGTGCCGGAAATGCTGCTGGTCTTCGGTGAGATCTCCCGCTGGAAGCTGGGGAATGGGCTGCGCTGCACCGTGTGGGCGCTCATCTTTGCGCTTTGCCTTGTGACGTTTGCCGGGTCGTGTCTTTACCGGGTGCGCGCATGGAAGCAGTATCGGGATACCGTCCCGGCCTATGTGGAGCTGGCAGAGATGATACCGGAAGGCGACACAGTCGCTGGCTATAATACCTCCACCGATTTCTACATTCGCTGCCGGATCGTGCCTGCGAAAAAGTACTGCCTGATGCAGCATTGGCAGGCGGAGCTTACAGGGATCGCAGCGGAGATCCATGAGGATTTTGCCGAAGACATGGTGGACTGGATCGTGGCCGTCGGGGACACGGAAGAGATTCAGGACATTTTGGAAAGCTCCTATGAGATATACGCCGAAAACCAGGGATACATCCTGTACCATCGGAAATGAACCGGGATCTTGCATGACGCCCCTGTTTCCCTGCCGGGAAATCCGCAAGCCACCGGGCGGCGAACGCCGTCTGGCGGAAAAGCGATATGCAGGCGCGGCGCAGGGGGCTTGACACCCGGATTTTTTGGGTGTATAGTCCCGACATAGGCGTTGAAGGGAAACGCCCGGAGAAGTCGGCGCAGAGAGGGACGCGCTTTGGTGAAAGCGTCCTGCGGACGAGCCCGGTATCGACCGTCCCGGAGCCGGTGGGAGGAAATGCCCGCCCGTTTGACCGCGTTATGGGTCAATGAGTGAAATAACAGGGTGGAACCGTGTTTTTATAAGCACCCCTGTGCCGCAGCATCGGCATGGGCGTGCTTTTTTTGTTAAAAGAGAAATAATATATACCGGAGGAGACATCATGGAAGAGAACGCTTACAGCTGGGAAAATCCCGAATACCGCAAAACGTACCATCACACCTGCTCGCACGTTATGGCGCAGGCGATCTGCCGCCTGTACCCAGGCACGAAGCTCGCCATCGGCCCCGCGATCGAAGAGGGCTTCTATTACGACATTGACAGCGAGCACACCTTCTCTCCCGACGACTTTGAAGCCATCGAGAAGGAAATGCGCAAGATCTGCAAGGAAAAGCTGAAGCTCGAGCGCTTTGAGCTGCCTCGTGCCGAGGCCGTCGCACTCATGGAAAAGGCCGAGCAGCCCTACAAGGTCGAGCTCATCAACGACCTGCCGGAGGACGCCGTCATTTCGTTCTATCGTCAGGGCGAGTTCACCGACCTCTGCGCCGGTCCGCATCTCGATTCCACCGGCCGCATCAAGGGCAACGGCATCAAGATCACGAGCGTCACGGGCGCCTACTGGCGCGGCGATTCCAAGCGCAAAATGCTCCAGCGCTTTTACGCGGTGAGCTTCCCGAGCAAGGACATGCTCGATGAATACCTCGCCCGCATTGAGGAAGCCAAGAAGCGCGATCACCGTAAGCTCGGCAAGGAGCTTGGCCTCTTCACCCTCATGGACGAGGGCCCCGGCTTCCCGTTCTTCCTGCCGAAGGGCATGGTGCTGCGCAACACGCTCATCGATTACTGGCGTCAGGTGCACAAGCGCTACGGCTATGTGGAGATCTCCACGCCGATGATCCTCAACCGCGCGCTGTGGGAGCGCTCCGGCCACTGGGAGCACTATAAGCAGAAC
This sequence comes from Bifidobacteriaceae bacterium, assembly GCA_963645975.1. Classification (GTDB taxonomy): domain Bacteria; phylum Bacillota; class Clostridia; order Oscillospirales; family Oscillospiraceae; genus Apopatocola. Next base: position 4,092 of record CAVIVK010000018.1, read on the forward strand.
ATGTACACCACCGTCATCGACGGCGAGGACTACGCCATCAAGCCGATGAACTGTCCGGGCGGCATGCTCGTATATAAGTCCGAGCCGCACTCCTACCGCGATCTGCCGCTGCGCGTGGGCGAGCTGGGCCTTGTCCACCGCCACGAGCTCTCCGGCGCGCTGCACGGCCTCTTCCGCGTCCGCTGCTTCACGCAGGACGACGCGCACATCTTTATGACCTGGGAGCAGATGAAGGACGAGATCAAGAATGTCGTCCGCCTGTTTGATGAGGTCTACTCCGTGTTCGGTCTGCGCTACGAGATCGAGGTCTCCACGATGCCCGAAGACCACATGGGCGATGTGAAGGACTGGGATTTCGCCACCGAAACGCTCAAGGCCGCCGTGACCGAGATGG
>CAVIVK010000019.1:0-1020 GCA_963645975.1 Bifidobacteriaceae bacterium
GCCGATGATTGTTCCGGAGGTGATTTTCAAAGTTGCGTTGTCCGCGACAGACAGATTGATGCCGTTCTCCGATTCGATCGTGCCGAGCGTGTTCACGCTGACCGTCATGTTGTTCATGCCGGAAAGAGCCTTCACGCCGCTCGCGCCGCCGGAGATGCTGACTTCGCCGAGAATGCTTAGTGCAGCTTTCGTGTCAACGATAACGCCGGAGGCATTGTCCGGAACCTTAACGGTGCCGCTGCCCTTGAGCGTCAGCTTCCCGTTTTCCTTCACGTGGAAAACGGAAGGATCTTCGCCCTCGGCAGACGAGAGCTTGATCGTCTGTCCGGTCAGCTCGATTGTTACGTCCGCGCTGACAGTAAAGGCCTCAGAAAGGTTGACGTCCTTGACGTCTTTGTTCAGAACATAGGAGCCCGCTCCGGTGATTTCCGAAAGACTCGTGATTGGTGTAGCACCATCTGCCATCGCCGGCATGGGCAGCAGCGATACTGCCATCAGTACGGCGAGCAGAAGGGCCATCAGTTTCTTTGTCATAACAAAGTTACCTCCTTGAAAACGGCGCACATAAGATTCTGCCGTTTGCTTTCTGACTATAAGACGCGCAGAGGCAGCAAAAGGTTTCCTCCGCGAGCCGAATTTTTGTTATTTTTCGTTGCCAGTTTTTACCGGACGCCCTCCGCGAGCACATCGGCGAGCGTCTCAATCTCCGTGAGCTGTTCTTCGGTGAGCGAGGAGCGGATGGCAACGCTCTGCTCGAGCACCGTCATGTTCTTGAGCGGAGCGAAAATCGCCGCCATCTGCCGTGCGCTCACGGGCGCCCATGTGCCGTTTTCCAGGAAGGCAACGGTGCGCTTCTGGAGATTGTGCGCGGCGATATCGCGCAGCAGCTCGTCCATCGTGACGAAGATGCCGCCGTTATACGTCGCCGAGGCGAACACGAGATGGCTCCACCGGAAGCACTCGGCGATGATGTCCGAGGCCGGGGTGACGGAAACGTCGTACATCGCGGTGCGGATGCCG
>CAVIVK010000019.1:1050-2897 GCA_963645975.1 Bifidobacteriaceae bacterium
ACACGAGATGGCTCCACCGGAAGCATTCGGCAATGATGTCCGAGGCCGGGGTGACGGACACGTCGTACATCGCGGTGCGCACGCCGCGCTCGCGAAGCCTGGAGGCGAGAATTTCCGCGGCGTTTTCCGTGTTGCCGTAGATGGACGCATACGCGATCATCACGCCCTTGTCCTCCGGGGTGTATGTGCTCCAGAGATTGTACTTCTCCAGAATATACCCAAGGTTTTCCCGCCATACGAAGCCGTGCAGCGGGCAGAGCATGGAAATGTCCAGACCCGCGATCTTCTTAAAGAGGTTCTGCACCTGTACGCCGTATTTGCCGACGATGTTCGTATAGTACCGGCGCGCCTCCTTGAGATAGTCGCGGTCAAAATCTACCTCGTCGGCAAAGATCGCGCCGTTGAGCGCGCCGAAAACGCCGAAGGCGTCCGCTGCGCCGAAAACGCCGAAGGCGTCCGCGGTGAAGAGCGTGTGTGCGGTCTTGTCGTAGGTCATCATGACCTCCGGCCAATGGATCATCGGCGCAAGATAGAATGTGAGCTCATGCGCGCCGGTGGAGAGCACGTCGCCTTCCTTGACAAGATGCATGTTCTTCACGGCGTCCCTGCCGAAAAACTGCGCGATCATCACGGCGGTCTTGTCGTTGCATACGACCGTCGTTTCCGGGTGGCGCAGCAGCAGCTCTGCGAGCGTGGCGGAGTGATCAGGCTCCATGTGGTGCACGATCACATAGTCGAGCGCCCGGCCACCGAGCTCGTGCTCGAGATTTTCAAAGAATGTGCGGCTCACGGCCTTGTCGACCGTATCAAAGAGGACGGTCTTTTCGTCCTTGAGAAGATAGGAGTTATAGGAAACGCCCACCGGAACGGAATACACGCCCTCAAACATGGCGAGACGGCGGTCATTCGCTCCGACCCAGACAAGATCCGACGCAATATTTTTTGTGCAGTACATATACTACCTCCATGTTAAATTACATACAGATACAGTTTACCCGGTAACGCGCCGAAACGCAAGCCCCTTCCCGCCGGAAACGACATTCCCGGGAATGTGTTCATTGACAAAATCTTTGCGGTATGATATCACATAGTAGTATGCCAAAGTGTATAAATTTCTTTATGTATCTGCGAAAGGATCGCATTCATGCAGACTTTTTTAAAAACCGTTCTCCCGTATGTGTTCTGTGCTCTCGCGGGCTATCTGGCCGGAGCGGTGAATTTTGCGTGGCTGCTGGCGAAGAAGCGCGGCTTTGATATCCGCACGAAGGGTTCCGGCAACGCCGGGACGACAAACGCCGGGCGCACGATGGGTTCCGGCGTCGCGGTGGTCGTCTTTCTGTGCGATGCGCTCAAGTCGGCGCTCATGGTGTGGCTGGCGGGGTTCCTGTTCCACAACTCGCCCTCCATCCAGACTGTGACGATGGCGGCATGCGTGGCGGGGCATCTCTACCCGTTCTATCTGGAATTCCAGGGCGGCAAGGGCATCGCGGTGCTGCTCGGCAGCGCGCTTGCGCTCGACTGGCGGCTGTTTCTCGTCCTTGTGGCGGGCGTTGTCATCATCACATTCATCACGGACTATATGTTCATCGGCACGCTCTCGGCAAGCGTGGCGTATCTCGTCTGGTGCATCCTCACGGGACGCAGCGGTTGGGATATCGCCATCATGGCCGCAACGGTCGCGCTCATCTTCTGGAAGCACCGTAAGAACTTTGTCCGGCTCGTCAAGGGAAAGGAACTCGGCATCCGAGCGAGCTTCTTCAAGAAGAAATATCGCGTCGACAAGAAAGACGCCTAAGGCTCTCTGCTGGTAAGACAGTAAAATCAAATTTCTTGGAACAGGCATGATT
>CAVIVK010000020.1:0-3897 GCA_963645975.1 Bifidobacteriaceae bacterium
CCGACCTTGGCGAGCACGTCAAGCGCGTCGGACTTGTCCGGCGCATTGATCTCAATGGCTTTTTGAATGACGGCCTTTTTCCTGGCAAACGCCTCGTCCGTCACGCCGCCGCCGCGGCCCGTGACGGCCTCCACATCCGCGCCCAGCAGCACCGCAAGCACGGCGGAGGACGTTGTCGTATTGCCGATGCCCATCTCGCCGACGCCGAGCACGTCCGCATCCGTTGCCGCGGCAAGCTCGATGCCGGTGAGCACCGCGCGCTCGCACTCCTCGCGCGTCATGGCGCTCTCTCGGGCGATATTCTTTGTGCCGTAGGCGATCTTACGGCATAGCACCGCTTTTTCACGGATGTCCGCCGCGACACCGACATCGCACACAGTGATCTCACAACTGAAATGCCGGCAGAGCGTCGCCGCGCCGGTCTTGCCGCGTGTCAGATTTATCGTCTGCGAGAGCGTTACCGAGCGCGGCGCGCTCGAAACACCCTCGTCCACAACGCCGTTGTCGGCGGCGAAAACGAGAAGATGCTTCTTTTCGATTTTGTTATGCACCCGCCCGGTGATCCCGGCGAGCTGCACGGAGAGCTCCTCGAGCCGTCCGAGACTGCCGGGGGGCTTGGCAAGCTGCGCCTGACGGCGGCGCGCCTCTTCCATAGCCGACTCGTCCGGCGGTGTGATCTTCGCTGTCCATTCTTTGAGTGTCATGTGTTTGTCTCCTTGGGGATAAATCCGTTTTCTTCAAGCCAGAGCGCGCCGCGCGCGGTGTTCTCCGGCAGTTCCAGCGTGAATGTCGCGCCGGGGCAGAGCGCAAGTGCTTTCTCTAAAAGTTCTTTCATCGGGATGCTGCCCTCATCGAGCGGCGCGTGGGCGTCGCAGGAGCCGTCGTTGTTGTGCAGATGAAAATGCCGGAGATACGGCGCAAATCGTTCCAGCCACTCGGATACCGGAACATCCGAATAGGCGTTCGCGTGGCCAACATCGAGACAAAGCCCCAGCCGCGGATGATCTACGGTGCGGACAATATCCAATAGATACTCCGGCTCCTCTTCCAGCACATTTTCGAGAACGATATCCACGCCGGGGTCAACGCGCAAAAAGTCCTTCCAGAAATTGGCCGACTGCTCCGTATACCAGCAGGGGTAATACATTTTGGGGTTATATCCGCCGTGGATAATGACCTTCTCCGCGCCATAGCGCTTTGAGAGGACGATCGCCTCGCAGAAGCGATCCGCGGCAAGCGCTCTCGCGCGCGGGTCGATGGCGCAGGGGAAAAGCTCGTTGAACGGCGCGTGCAGCGTCACGCGCGCAATTCCCGAAAGCTTTTCGCGCACCGCCTGATCCGTTTTCGAAAAGCGCTCGTCCATGTTGTAGGCGGTGCAGTATTCCGCGATCTCCAGCCCCAGACCGTACCGCCGCGCGGTATCGGCAGCGTCTGCGGAAATCGTCGAAAGATAAAAGCGAGGATTTTCCATAAATTGCTCCGGTTTTCTCTTTTTCGCGGGGAAAGCTCTTTTGGTAGTCTCGCACGCGAAGGGTTCGTCATTTTTCCTTATTATAATCTTTTCCGGGGTTGGATTCAATGACTTTTCCCCATTGCATTGTGAAAGATTTGGTATTATAATGACGAAAATATTTCTTCGAGGAGGGAACCGCTGTGGCGCGCTCCGCCAACCAGAAGCTCAAGCTGCTGCTTCTCCGGGAGTATCTTGAACGCAATTCCGACGAGGCACACCCGGTCTCCACGGCGCAGCTTTTGGAATATCTTGCCTCGGAGGGTATCAGCGCCGAGCGCAAGAGCGTATACAGCGATTTGGAAACGCTGCAGGCCTTCGGGCTCGATCTGATCCGCGTCCGCGACGGGAACAGCAGCGGCTGGTATATCGGCGAACGGGTGTTCCAGCTCCCGGAGCTGCGGCTGCTCGCCGACAGCGTGCAGTCCTCCCGGTTCATCACGCGAAAAAAGTCGCTGGAGCTGATCGCCAAGCTTGAAGGGCTCACCAGCGTCCATCAGGCCAAGGGGCTGCGGCGGCAGGTCGTCGTCAAAAACCGCATCAAGACGATGAACGAGTCCATATACTATCTGGTGGACGAGCTGCACGCCGCCATCAACGGCGATAAGCGCATCCGGTTCCATTACGCCGGATACGACGGGCGCGGCGAGCGCATATTGCGCCGCGGCGGTGCGTGGTACGACGTGAGTCCCTGCGCTCTGCTGTGGGACGACGAGAACTATTATCTCGTCGGCTACGACAGCGCCGCTTCCGCCATCCGGCATTACCGCGTGGACAAAATCTGCGATCTGCGCACCGCCGGGGACGGGCGCGAAGGGCGGGAAGCGTTTGCCGCGCTCGATATGAGCGAATATACGAGCGCGCACTTCGGTATGTTTTCCGGTACGCCGGAGAAAATCCGGCTCGAATGCCGCAATACGCTTGCGGGAGCCGTGATCGACCGCTTCGGCGCAGACACCATGCTCATCCCCTCGCGCGAGGGATATTTCACCGTGACCGTGCCGGTGGCGGTGAGCGAGCCGTTTTTCGGCTGGGTCTGCTCGTTCGGCGGGGATATGAAGCTTCTCTCGCCGGAGAACGCCGTGGAAGCGTTTCGGACGCATCTGCGAAAGCTCGCCGAAGCGTATCAAATTTAGTTTTTTTGCCGCGCATATCTCATAAAAAAATTTTAACAAGGAGGGGTAAACATGAGCGGCTGCATTATTCCCGAAGGGTACACACCACGGCTGAACGTCTACGAGACGCAGAGAGCCATCGAATTCATCAAGAGGAGCTTCCAAAAGAATCTGGGCTCGGCGCTGAATCTCAAGCGCGTGTCCGCGCCGCTGTTCGTGCGCACCGACACCGGCCTGAACGATGACCTGAACGGCATCGAGCGTCCGGTCTCCTTTGATGTCCCCGCCGTAGACGGCGCGGAGTGCCAGGTTGTGCAGTCTCTGGCCAAGTGGAAGCGCTGGGCGCTGCGCGAGTACAACTTCTATGAGGGCAAGGGGCTCTACACCGACATGAACGCCATCCGGCGCGACGAGCCTGTGCTCGATAACCTTCACTCGGTCTACGTTGACCAGTGGGACTGGGAAAAGGTCATCCGCGAGGAAGATCGCAATATCGACTATCTCAAGGACGCCGTGCGGCGCATCGTTACGGCCATCTGTATGACCGGCGACGAGCTGGAATGGGAGTTCCCGCAGCTCAAAGCCCATCTGAGCCGCGATGTTTCCTTCATCACGAGCCAGGAGCTCGAGGACATGTATCCCGATCTCACGCCCTCCGAGCGCGAGAATGAATACACCAAAACGCACCCGACCTGCTTCATCATGCAGATCGGCAAAACGCTTCGCTCCGGCCAGAAGCACGACGGGCGCGCCCCGGACTACGATGATTGGGACTTAAACGGCGACATCATCTTCCGCAACACGGTGCTCGACCGCGCGTTTGAGGTGTCCTCCATGGGCATTCGCGTCAGCCCCGAGAGCATGGATCGGCAGCTTACTCTTGCCGGCTGCGACGACCGCCGGAAGCTGCCGTTCCACAAGGCGCTGCTCGCGGGCGAGATGCCGTTTACGATGGGCGGCGGCGTTGGCCAGTCGCGGCTTTGCATGCTGCTCATCGGCTGCGCGCACATCGGCGAAGTACAATCCGGTATTTGGGACGAAGAAACGGTGAACCTTTGCAAGGCTCGCGGCGTCCATCTATTGTAAGCCAGCAAACTCTATTACAAAGCTTTTTTTGAGCGGCGCTCCGCGCCGCTCATTCTTTGCGTATCCTCTGTACATTCTTTTTTCGGAGGCGTTCCATGGCCGAAGGTAACGAAACGAAAAAACCGGTGAAAAGCCGGAAAAAAGCCGTTTGGCTCATTGCCGCGGGCGCAGCAGGAGCTATTGTGC
>CAVIVK010000021.1:0-4162 GCA_963645975.1 Bifidobacteriaceae bacterium
CCGTTGACGATCTCGATGATGCGCTGCGCGATCTTGTCGAGAAACCAGCGGTCGTGCGATATGGCGAGCACCGTGCCCTTGAAGTGGAGCAGATAATCCTCCAGCCACTCGGTCGCGTGCATGTCGAGATGGTTCGTCGGCTCGTCGAGCAGGAGAATGTCGGTGTCCTCCAGAATGAGGCGCGCTAAGTTGACGCGCGTTTTCTCGCCGCCGGAGAGCGAGTCGAAAAGCTGATCGCGCATGGCAGGGGGGATGTCGAGACCGTTGGCGACCTTGCTGCGGCGTACCTCGGCATCGTACCCGCCGAGCATTTCGAAGCGTGAGAGAAGCTCGTCGTATTCCAAGAGCAGCGCGCGGTCGCTGGATACCGCCATGAGCTCTTCGAGCTTTCGCATCCGCGCCTGCATCGCGTTGAGCCGCTCTTCCGCGGTGGCGAGCACGTCCTCCACGGTGTACCCCGCCGGATAGTGCGGGATCTGGGATACGAGCCCCAGCCGCTTGCCGCGGGCAATGTCGATCTCGCCCTTGTCCTCGGTGAGCTCGCCGACCATCAGCCGGAAAAGCGTCGTTTTCCCCGTGCCGTTGCGGCCGAGAATGCCGACGCGCTCGCCGTGCTGCACCTGAAATGTCAGCCCGTCGAGAATGTTGTTGTTGACCTCAAACGCTTTCGTGAGATCACGAACGGAAATGTCAATCATCGGAATAATACTCCATTACGGTTTGTAATACGGAATTGGCAACGCCGCCGGCCTGCAAAAGTCCGCCGCCGCCGTGTTCAAGCATCACCGCGAACGCCACCGGTGCGCCGGAGCGCAGATACCCGACGAACCAGGCATGCGTCGTACCGTCGCCGACCTCTGCCGTGCCGCTCTTGGCGCAGAGATCGAGCCCTGGAAACCGGTCGCGTCCGTAGCCGTAGGCCACGTCGTAGCTCATGCACTCGCCGGTATACTCCGCCGTTGCCGCGTCCATGAGCACCGCGCCGCCGCCTACGCCGCCGTAGGCAAGCGTCGGCGTAACGGCGGTGCCGCCGTTCGCGATCGCGGCGCACAGCCGCAGCATCGAATACGGCGTCACAAGATCGGTGTACTGCCCGATGCCAAGCCACGCTTCGTCGCCGCTGCCCGCTTCGGCGGTCTCAACCTTGCCGGAGGCCGTGGCCGCACCGTCGAGCGTGAGAGACCCGGCCACGCCGAGCCGCTGCGCCGTTTTCACGATCGTCTCGCTGCCGAGTTCCAGCGAAAGCTCTCCGAAGGCACAGTTGCAGGAGTTCGCGAGCGCCTGTTCAATGGTCTGCGGGCCGTGCCAGCCCGTGCATACAACTGTCCCGCCGGGGAGATCGAGGTATTGATTGCAGGTAAACGTCCGCTCTGTGAGATCGGGGAGGTTTTCCTCCGCCGCGATGAGCGTCACGAGCTTGAAAACGGAGCCCGGCGTAAAGGTGCCAAGTGTGCAGCGGTTGATGAAAAGCCCGTCGATGCTTGTGTCGGCCTCGCCGTTCGGGTCGTAGGACGGAGAGGAGACCATTGTTAAAATCTCGCCGGTCTCGTAGTTCATCACGAGTACCGCGCCGTGCCGCCCTGCAAGCGCGTTCCATGCGGCAGTTTGCAGCCGCGTATCCAGCGAGAGCGCGACCGTCGCGCCGCCGTCGGGCGTGCCGTTAACGAAGGAATAGCCTGCGAGCTCGCCGGCAAAGGAGGAGATCGCGCCGCTGATGTATCCGCGAAAATCGCCGACGGCGTGTACCGACGAGAGCCGCACGGTGAGATCGTCCGCGTAGCGCCACACGCCGTTTTCCGTCTGCGCGAGAATAACGCCGTTGCGGTCGGTCAATGTGCTGCTTTTGAGCACGCCGTTTTGGTAAATGTGCTGATTGGCGCTGTAGGAAGCCCAGTCGCCGCCGTAAAGTGCGAGCCGGACGACGAAAAAGCCCATACCGAGCAGCAGCGCCGCAGCAAGCAGCAGCGCGATGGCGGAGCGGTGTTCGATGCGTTTCATTTCACCGCCTCCTTTTTGCCTCGACGCGCGTTTTCAAAGGTCGTTCGCAGCGCAAAGCTGCCGCCGGAGCGCGTGTCTCCGGCCTTGATATATGCGAGCATACCCCAGCAGGAGATGAGGCTTGACCCGCCCTTGGATACAAATGGGAATGTTACGCCCGTGAACGGCAGCAGATCGAGCGAGCCGAACACGTTGAGCGCGAGCTGCGCCATGAAGATCGTGACTGTGGCGCACGAGGCGATGACGTAATAGGAAGAGCGGCCCGCTGCCGCGCTGCGCACGGAGAACACCGCGAGCAGCAGCAGCGAGAGCACGCAGCAAAGCCCCACGATGAGCCCCAGCTCCTCGCACACGACGCCGAACACCATGTCGGTGTTCGCGGCGAACACGTTCTTGAGCCAGCCCGCCCCCGCGCCGCGGCCAAAGAGACCGCCTGCGGCGGTCGCGGACATTGTGCGCACCTGCTGGAAACCGGTGTTCAGAGGATCCTCCCACGCATGCCCCCAGGTGGCAAACCGCTGTGCCACATAGGGCTTCACGGTCAAAACGAGCATCACCGCAAGCGCTGCGCCGCCGATGGCGAGAAAGAGCGTGGCAAAGCTCCCCGAGCGCATGAAAGATATAACGAGGAAGCACACGAAGAATACAAGCGCCGTGCCGAAATCGCCCATGAGTGCAAGCGCACCCACACACACGGCGGAAAAGGCGATGAACAGGATAAGGTTGCGCCGCCGGAACAGGCGGTCGAGCGTTGCTGCGCCTGCGTAGACATAGGCGATCTTCACAAATTCCGAGGGCTGGAGCGTCTGCCCGGCAACGCTCAGCCAGTTTTTGGCACCCCAGATCGTCTCGCTCAGCAGCAGATTGAGCGCGAGAAAGCCAAGCGCGGCAAAGGCCATCGGCCAGCGCATCGCGCGAACCCGGCGCAGATCGCGCAGCCATACGCCCAGCGCAAAGAAGAGCGCGAGCGCGGCGAGAAACAAAAGGCATTGCCGTCCCATGCTCTCCGGTGCGGAGGAGCCGGCGACGGAAAAGCCGATGCTTGTGAGGAAAAACGCGATTGTCTCCGGTTCAAACCCGCGAACGGATATGCTCCGCATCACAAAATAGCAGAACCACTCCATGGCGAAAAGCAGTCCGAACGAGAGCACAACGTAAGCGAGTGCGGCGCCGTCCGTTGTGAAGAAAAACTGGAAGAGCAGCACGAGCTGGAAGCATACGAGCAAAAGAAGCGTCACCGCCGGCTGTACCTTGTGTCCTGTCACAGGGCGCTTGCGCTGCAAGGTGGCGCGCTGCGCATCGTCCAGCGCGAGAAAGTGCAGCTCCATTTCGCCAAGCTTGAGCGTATCGCCGCCGTGGAGCGGCGCGTCGCCCGTGACGGCCTGGCCGTTCAGCCATACGCCCTTGCCGCTGTCGAGCGCGGAGAGAGTCCATTCGCCTGCACCGGAGCGCTGAATGGCGGCGTGGCTTCGCTCGATCCCCTCGCCGGTGAGCACGATGTCCGAGGCTTTCGCCCGGCCGAGAATGCACTCCCAATGTTCAATGGCGCGCGACGTGCCGTCTGGCAGCTCCAGATAGCCCCAGACCTCCGGCACATACTTTTCGCTAAGCATCGAGCGCGCGCAGCGCGCCACGATCCATACGGCGAAAAACGCGAGTACATACCCGGTGTATTGTAAAAAAGCGGTTTCTGTCATGCATTCGCTCCATAAAGACAATAATACAAAATATATTATATCATTTTTCTTGCCGCAAAGAAAGAGATTTGCTATAATATTTAAGAACAAATCGCGCCTCGCGGCGGGAGGAACTGCCATGAACGGAAAATTTATCGTCATCGAAGGGCTGGACGGCTCGGGAAAAACCACGCAGCTGCTGGCGCTTGCAAAGAATCTGCGCGCGCTCGGCTACGTCGTGGCGGAGACCGCGGAGCCGACGGCGAGCACGACCGGCGGCCTCGCGCGCGATGCGCTCTCCGGCTTCACGCCGCGCACCGGCGCGGAGATCGCGGCGCTCTTCATGGCTGACCGCGTGGCGCACAACGTAAACCCCATCAACGGCATCGGAAAGCTCCTCTCGGAGGGGCGCGTTGTTCTCTGCGACCGGTATTACTATTCCTCGCTTGCCTACCAGGGCACCGTGACCGACCCGGAATGGGTGTTCC
>CAVIVK010000022.1:0-5541 GCA_963645975.1 Bifidobacteriaceae bacterium
GGTAGAGCATCTGCGTCCAGTCCTGCGCCTCGGTGCCGCCGGCACCGGCGTGGAACGTCAAAATGGCGTTGTTCGCGTCGTACTCGCCGGTGAGCAGCGTGGAAAGGCGCATCTCTTCGAGCTTTTCGGAGAGCTTGTCATACTCTTCTTTCAGCTCGTCGAGCATGGAGATATCGTCTTCCTCGAGCGCCATTTCGCACATGGTGAAAAGATCGTCCCAGGACGAGCGGAGCTTATCGTACTTTTCGCACTTGGTCTGGAGCTGCTTGATGCGCTGCTGCACCTGCTGCGAGTGGGAGACGTTATTCCAGAAGCCGTCCTGCGCACTCTCTTCCTGCAGCTCGGCGATCTCGCGCTTTGCCTCTTCCAGATGGAGCGCGTCCTGAAGATCGTCCAGCGTGGGCTTCAGGGCATTGAGCTTTCCTTTATACTCTTCAAATTCCAGCATTGACATGACAATAATTCCTCTTATATCCAGTTTCACAAAAGCTAAGATATTATATACAAAAAAAACACAAATGTAAAGGCTCGAAAAGTTGAACTTTCTGCTTCCTTTCCGCGGAGAATGTGGTATACTGGTTTCGAAATTATGTGCCCGTACTGGGTACACCCCGAATTTTAAAGACAGAAAGGTGATTTGTTTTGATTTCACACGGCAAAGAAGTCAAGGTGTTCTCCGGAAACGCCAATCCCGCTCTGGCGGAAAGCATTTGCAACCACCTCTACAAGCCTCTCGGCAAGGCCGACATTAAGCGCTTCGCCGACGGCGAATGCTCCGTTTCCATTCTCGAGCCCGTCCGCGGCGCGGATGTATTCATCGTGCAGCCTACCTGCAAGCCCGTGAACGACAACCTGATGGAGCTGCTCGTCATGATCGACGCGATGCACCGCGCGAGCGCCGGCCGTATCACCGCTGTCATCCCGTACTTCGGCTACGCCCGTCAGGATCGCAAGGCCAAGAGCCGCGACCCCATCTCCGCCAAGCTCGTCGCCAACCTTATCGAGGCTGCCGGCGCTGACCGCGTACTTACAATGGATCTCCATGCCAACCAGATCCAGGGCTTCTTCGATATCCCCGTGGACAACATGCGCGGCGCCCCCCTCTTCGCCGACTACTATCTGCAGAAGTTCGGCAAGAGCAATCCCGATGTGATGGTCGTCTCCCCCGACGTGGGCAGCGTTGCCCGCGCGCGCCAGTTTGCCATGAAGCTCGATATGAACCTCGCCATCGTGGATAAGCGCCGCGAGGTTGCCAACAAGTCCGAGGTCATGAACATCATCGGCAACGTTGAAGGCAAGACCGTCATCCTGCTTGACGACATGGTCGATACCGCCGGTTCCCTCTGCGGCGCTGCCAAGGCGCTCATCGAGGTCGGCGGCGCGAAAGAGATTTATGCCTGCGCCACGCATGGCGTTCTCTCCGCCCCGGCGCTCGAGCGCATTGAAGCGAGCCCCATCAAGGAGCTCAAGCTCTGCGACACGATCCCCTATCCCGTCGATCAGCCGCGTCTCGACAAGATCAACTATGTCTCCGTCGACCGTCTGTTCGCCGAAGCCATCCGCCGCATTTACGAGGAAGTTTCCATTTCCCCGCTGTTCGAGTAAGGAATTTCCATGCTGTTTCGTTCTTCCTCCGGCGGCGCCGAATGGATGATCGTCTTTCTCGGCAACGCCGGGCCGCGGTATAACGGCACACGCCATAACGTTGGCTTTGCCGTCGGCGACATTCTCGCCAAGCGCTGCGGCGTTTCGATCAACCGCCTCCGTTCGCGCGCGCTCACGGCGCGCGCGAGCATCGGCGGGCACGATGTGCTGCTCGTAAAGCCGCAGACGTTCATGAATCTTTCCGGCGAGGCGGTGCGCCCGCTCGCGGATTATTTCAAGATCCCTCCGGAGCGCGTTCTCGTCGTATCCGACGAAGTTGCGCTTGTACCGGGGCGGCTGCGTCTGCGCGCCTCCGGCAGCGCCGGAGGGCATAACGGGCTCAAAAACATCATCCTCCACCTCGGCACGGAGAACTTTCCCCGGCTGCGCGTCGGCGTTGGCTCGCCGCCGCACCCGGAGTATGACATGGCCGACTGGGTGATGGGCGTTCCCCGCGGTGAGGATGCCGCGGCGCTGGAAAAGGCCGAGGAGCGAGCCGCCGACGCCATTGAGTGCTGCGTGCAATACGGCATCGACCGCGCCATGAACCGCTATAACGGATAAAAAATCGTCTCTGGAAGCTCCAGAGACGATTTTTTCATTTTTCCGAAGGATTCTGTGCAGCGCCGCCCGCTTTTTCGGGATCGATTTCAAGCATCTCGATCTCGTCTCCGGGCTTTACCTCGCCGCCTTCCAGAACGATCGCGAACACGCCTTCTCTCGGCATGATACAGTCTCCCACCTGATGATAGATGGCGCAGTGGGCGTGGCACTCCTTGCCGATCTGTGTCATCTCGAGCAGCACACTACCGTTGATGCGAAACCGCGTTCCCACCGGAAGGTTTCGGAAATCAAAGCCTTCGGCAACAATGTTTTCTCCAAAAGCGCCAAATTTCACATTGGCTCCCCTTGCCCGGAACGCTTCGATCTTGTCGAGATCCAGCAGACTCACCTGCCGGTGCCAATTGCCGGCATGGGCGTCTCCTTCAATGCCGTACCCCGGCACGAGCTTTATCGATGGAACCTCGGTCTTCTGCGTTCCCTTTTTTTCGCTGGTGCAAACGGCAATCACTTTTCCTCTGTTCATGGAAATATTTCACACTCCTATCTGTGTCAATGGGTTTTAATAAGCTCCGTGACGACATACTGGCAGAGCAGCAGTCCCGCCGAGGCGGGAACCCACACAAGACTTCCCGGAACGCTGCGGCGGCCCGGCGGCGGCGTTTCGCCGGTATCCGGCTCCGACGCTTCCTCCGACGAGTAGACAACCGGCAAATGTGCAATGCCCCGGCGGCGCAGCTCCCGCCGCACGACACGCGCAAGCGGGCAGCCCTCGGTCTTGGCAAGATCGGCCAGACGGAGAAGCGATGCATCCTTCTTGTTGCCGGTGCCGAGTGCCGCGACGAGCCGGATGCCGCGCTCAGAACAGCTCACCGCGAGATCGACCTTGCAGGAGACAAGATCGATACAATCCACAATAAAATCAGGCTTCAGATCGAGCAGCGTATCGCGCGTCTCGGGTGCGTATCGGTAGACCATGGGGATAATCTCACTTCCGGGCGCGATATCGCGCAGACGTGCCGCGGCAGCTTCCGCCTTCGGCGCATCAAGCGTGGAGGTGAGCGCGAAGAGCTGTCGGTTCACGTTGCTCAGCGACACGGTATCCTGATCGAGAAGATAGAGCGTTCCCACGCCGCTCCGGCAGAGCGCCTCGGCGCACCACGAGCCGACGCCGCCAAGCCCCAGCACCGCAACGCGGCTTTCGGAGAGTTTTTTCATTGCCGTATCGCCGAGAATCGCCCCGGCGCGGCGGAATCGTTCGTCCATTTCCTGTCCTTTCCATGCGCCGATGCATAAGAGCATACGCCTCTATCGTTCGGCGCTAAAAACGCGGCGGGATAGTTTTCCCGCCGCGTTCGTTGATTCTCAAGCTCAGGCTGCCATGACGAGACGCCAGCCGGACGCATGAACCGGCGTGAGGTCTGCCGACAGCGCATCGATGGCTTCGTTTCCGTCTGTCTGACGCATGGCATTCTCGGCAATGACGCGGGTATAGAGCGCGTTCTCACCGGAGAAGTACACCAGATGGTAACCGGCGTAGTTGGTGTTCTCACCGTAGACAATGGCGTAATCGCCAACTTCGCGCTCACCGAAGCAGAAGTCGTTGAACTCGGTGACCATCTGTCCCTTGTAGATCTGCTCATACAGGCCGCCGTTGGTGTTCGAGCCGGTGTCCTCGCTCTTTTCGTTGGCGAGAGCAGCGAAGCTCTCCTCGGTGCCGTCCCCGGCGAGCCACTCGTCCTCAATGGCCTTGACAGCGTCATACGCCGTCTGCTTCTCCGCATCGGAGTAGGTGCCGTCGCCATCGGAGTCTACGGCCTTGATGAGGATGTGACGGACGTCTACGGTCGGATAGTCGTTCGACTCGGTACCGAGAACGTAAACAACATACACACCGGAATCGGTGCTGTGGGAGAACATCTTGCCCTCGGCGATATCGGCGCGCTCGGCGCTGCCTTCAAAGCGGCTGAGGAACGTGGAGACGGTATAGCTGGTCTCGGTCGCTTCGGCCTCGGTCTCCGCGAGAACGGCGGCGCGGAAGTCCTCTTCCGTGTCGCCCGCGGCGGCGAGAATTGCCTGCGCCGTTTCCTCGGCGTTGGCCTTGGCGGTATCGGCATCAATGCCCTCGTCCTCATTCGCAGCGGCGGAGATGAGCGTATAGAGGACGTTCACACGGTCGTAGGTATCGGCGTTCTCGGCATAGTAGGCATCGAGCTCATCGTCGGTATAGGTAAAGGACGCGTACACATCGTCCGCGTAGCGGCTCGCGATCAGCTCTTCCGCCATGTTGGCGCGGATGGTCTTTTCGCTGTTACCGGTGCCGAAGTAGGCGGAGAGAAACTTGTTGAGCGTAGCATAGCCAAGAGTCTTGCCGTAAGTGCGGTAGCTCTCAATGGCCGTGTCGATCTGGGCGGATTCATCCTCGGTGAGGGTGTAGCCCTCGGCGACTGCCTTGGCGTAAACGGCGGAGAGCTGTGTAAGGTTCGACTCAGCGCTCTGCTTGAAATAATCGTCCCACGTGCCGCCGTTGGCATCAAACGGGCAGGACTGTTCCTTCAGGCTCTTGGACGTATCGATCAGGCTGCCAAAATACTGGCCGTACGTCTGATTGAAGTTCATGTACGCTTTCTGGTACTCATAGTTCATGCGAGCAACGGAGTAGTTCGTGTCGCCGATCGTGAGCGCCGTCGTCACATTATAAAAGAGGCGCGAGTTAACAAAAATCACCAGCGCGATCATCAAAACGACAAGGACGCCGACAAGGATAAATTTGTTGCGGGTCTTGCGATTTTTCTTTTCTTCCTCCAGGCGAGCTTTTTCCCTGGGGTTCAGGTTCATTTCAGCCATTTTCTTCTTCCTTTCCGCGGAGTTTCCGGCCTATTATATACTATGGTTCGGCGACATTCAAGCCTTTTTTATGAGCCGACGGCGCAGCGCGTCGAGCGTGTCCGTCCCGACGCCGCATTCGCGCAGAAAGCGCTCCGCGCCGCCGTATTCGTTCTCGAGATGATCGCACACGGCGAGGATGTTCTCCCCCGCCGTGGAGAAAAACGGCGCGTTCTCCTTCCGCGCGGCAAAATCCGGGATATTCTCGCGCATCCAACGGTACAGCGGCCGGAGATAGAGCTGGCTGACGCTGTAGTCGGCGGCGATATCCTCCTGCGATGCTCCGCACAGGCCGAGGATGAGCGCCGTGAGAATGCCGGTGCGGTCCTTGCCGGTGAAGCAGTGGAAGAGGACCGTCCCCTCCGCCGCGGCGAGGAACTCTATGCACTCCTTCGCCCACGGGTGGTTGTCCTCGAGCATGCGGACATACTCATCGCCCCAGAAAAACGC
>CAVIVK010000023.1:0-14711 GCA_963645975.1 Bifidobacteriaceae bacterium
TGATCTTCAAGTATGCCTTCCAGCCCCAGGCCATCATCGGCGGCGGCTTCGGCTATGCGCTGAAAACGGCGCTTTCGCAGGGCGCTAAGCGCGGTCTCTTCTCCAACGAGGCCGGCATGGGCTCCACGCCCCACGCCCACGCGCAGGCGCACGTCAAGTCCCCGCACGAGCAGGGCGTTGTGGCGATGATCGGCGTGTTCATGGATACGTTCGTCGTCCTCACGCTCAACGCGCTCGTCATTATCTCCACGCTCTATACGCCCGACGGCCCGCTCGCGAACGGCTACACCGGCAGCGTGACCGAGATCCTCGGCAAGAGCAATCTCGCGCAGACCGCGTTCGGCACCGTGTTCGGCAGCCGCTTCGGCGCCATTTTCGTCGCCGTGTGCCTCTTCTTCTTCGCATTCTCCACGGTGCTGAGCTGGAACCTCTTCGGCAAGATCAACGTCATCTATCTCTTCGGCCGCGAAAACGCAAAGCGGAGCACGGCGGTTTATACGATCATCGCTCTCGTGTTCATTTTCGCCGGAACGATGATGTCCAATGACCTCGTCTGGGAGCTCACCGACCTTTTCAACAACCTCATGGTGCTCCCGAACGCGCTCGCCCTCTTCGCTCTCACCGGCACGGTCGTTGCCATTGCAAAGAACAAAACCAAAGAACAGCTGTAAGAAAAAAGCGCCGCCGTTTCGCATGCGAAACGGCGGCGCTTTTACGGTTGACCGGCTTTTCAGCCGATGGAGTCGTCGTGATACACCCAGTCGCGGACGAGCGTTGTCGTATACTCGTCGCGCCCGGTGCGGCAGACGACCTGCTTGATACCGGCGTTGATGATGAGCCGGCGGCACATGGCGCAGGGGGTCGTTTCCGGGTAGTGATCGCCGGTGACGGCGTCGTGCCCGACAAGATAGAGCGTTGCGCCCATCATGTCGCGCCGCGCGGCGGAAATGATGGCGTTCGCCTCGGCATGGACGCTGCGGCAGAGCTCATACCGCTCTCCGGCGGGGATGTTCAGCTCGCGCCGGGCGCAATAGCCGAGATCGGAGCAGTTGCGCCGTCCGCGCGGCGCACCGTTGTAGCCGGTGGCGACGATCTCGTCGTCGCGCACGATGATCGCGCCGAACTGCCGCCGGAGACAGGTGCTGCGCTCCAGAGCGGCCTCGGCAATGTCGAGATAGTAATTCTCCTTGCTGCGGCGGTTGTCCATAGGTTTTTCCGTCCTTTTTTCTTTGTTATCACTTCCATTTTACTCTGGCTGCACAAGTTTCGTCAATGCCCTTGTTTTTTCGGAAAAAAGATTATAATATAAGTATTCCCTTGGAAGGAAAGGAGGGCACGCCGTGCAGCAGAGAAACTATCAGCGGGAGATGGACGCGCTCATCGCGTCGCTCGATGCCCGCCCCCGGCTGCTTCTCCACAGCTGCTGCGGCCCGTGCTCGAGCGCGTGTCTCGAGCGGCTCGCGCCGCATTTCGATATCGACGTTTTCTTCTATAACCCGAACATCCTCCCGGCGGAGGAGTGGGAAAAGCGGCTCTTCTGGCAGAAGCATCTGCTCGAAACCGCGCCTTTCGGTAAAGGCGTCGGGTTGATCGTCCCGGAGCGGGACGAGGAAGCGTTCCGCCTCGCCGCGGCGGGGCTGGAAGCCGAGAGCGAGGGCGGCGCGCGGTGCACCGAGTGCTTTGTCCTCCGTCTCTCGCGCACGGCGGAGGCGGCGCGCGAGGGCGGATACGACTATTTCGCCACAACGCTCACCGTCTCCCCGCACAAGAATGCCCCGCTCATCAACGCCATCGGCGAAAAGCTCGCCGGGGAATACGGCGTTTCCTGGCTGCCGTCCGACTTTAAAAAGCGCGACGGCTACCGCCGGAGCATTGAACTTTCACACGAATACGGACTGTACCGCCAGAGCTGGTGCGGCTGCGGTCTGCCCGAAGATATTTCGTAATCACAAACCACAGAAAGAGGTACCCCGTCTTGAACAGCAACGATCTCCGCGAAAAGCTCATCATCCCCGCCGTCGTCGGCGCGCTCTATGCCGCGCTCACGATGCTGCTCGCCCCCATCAGCTACGGCAATCTGCAATTTCGTATTTCGGAAGCGCTGTGCGTGCTGCCGGTTTTCTTCCCGTATACGTCCGTCGGATTGTTTCTCGGCTGCGCGCTGGCAAATATGATCTCCGCCGCCGGGATACTGGACGTCGTTTTCGGCTCTCTCGCCACGCTCTGCGCGGGCCTTTGCGCGGCGGCGTGCGGGCGCGAGGCGCGGCGCACCGGCATGATGCCGTCCACGGGCATGCGCATTCTGGCGTGCCTGAGCCCCGTGGTCTGGAACGGCATCGTTATCGGCGCGGTGCTCGCGTGGAGCTTCGCGCACGGCGCCTTCTGGCCGAGCTTTCTGCTCTTCGGCGCGGAGGTCGCGCTCGGCGAGGCGGGCGTGCTGTTCCTGCTTGGCATGCCTCTCCTCGCGCTCATCCCCCGAATTTTTCATTTGGAAAGGAAGAACGCTGCATGAAATCGCTGCGTGAGCTCTACTCCGTCGGGCGAGGCCCATCCAGCTCCCACACCATCGGGCCGTTTCGTGCCTGCCGCCTGTTCCGCGCCGAGCATCCGGACGCCGACCGCTATGAGGTCACGCTCTTCGGCTCGCTTGCTCTGACCGGACGCGGGCACTTGACCGATGTTGCCGTGCGCGATGCGCTCGCGCCGGTGCCGGCCGGTATTCTCTGGAACACCGAGCGCACCGACTTGCCGCACCCGAATACGATGGAGCTGCGCGCGTATAAAAACGGCGCGCTCACCGGCGAGATGACCGCGCTTTCCGTCGGCGGCGGCGCGATCTCCATTCCCGGCCGCCCGGATACCGAGCTGCCGGAGATATACCCGGAGAAGAGCTACGCCGAGATTTCGGCCTTTTGCAGCGCGAACAAGCTTCGCCTGAGCGACTATGTGTTCCTGCGGGAGGGCGAGGGGATCCGCGAATATCTCTTCACCATCTGGAACACAATGAAACAGAGCGTTTCCGACGGTCTCACCCGCACCGGCGAGCTGCCGGGAGGGCTGGAGGTTGAGCGCAAGGCGCAGTATCTCTACAACCGCCGCCATATCGACGAGAGTCCGCAGACGCGGGAAAACCGGCTTGTTTGCGCGTATGCGTTTGCGGTGGCCGAGCAGAACGCCTCCGGCGGCGAGATTGTCACGGCGCCGACGTGCGGTTCGAGCGGCGTTATGCCGGCGGCGCTGCTGTATATGCAGGAGGAGCGCGGCTTTTCCGACGAGGCCATGGTGCGCGCGCTGGCCGCGGGCGGTGTGATCGGCAATCTCATCAAGACGAACGCCTCCATTTCCGGCGCAGAGTGCGGCTGCCAGGCCGAGATCGGTTCGGCCTGCTCCATGACCGCCGCAGCGCTCGGCGAGCTTTTTGAAATGGGCCTCGGCCAGATCGGCTACGCCGCCGAGGTCGCCATGGAGCACCATCTTGGGCTCACGTGCGACCCGATCGGGGGATTGGTGCAGATTCCGTGCATCGAGCGAAACGCCGTGGCCGCGATGCGCGCGATCAACGCGCTCTCGCTGGCAAACTTCCTCTCCGAGACGAGCAAGATATCGTTTGATACCGTCGTCCACACGATGTACGAAACGGGGCGCGATTTGAACCGCGTTTACCGCGAAACCGCCGAGGGCGGTCTCGCCAAAAACTATCACCCGGCTAAATAAGTAGCAGGAAACGTTATTTTTCGTGTATTTTTCGGGAGATTTCTTAACAAAAAACGGATTGACGCGTTTTTTGGTTCGTGCTATATTTTCGTTGTTCCCAAGGGAATCCCGGCAGCGGCGAGGCCGCGCGGTTTTGTCCCTGCCGCAATGATATGAAAGGACGGAAGAACCATGAGCAAAGAAGAAAAAATCCCCGAAACCAAAGCCGAAGAAAAAGCGGAAGAGTATGTCGAGACCGAATTCGTGAAGGAAATGGCCGTCGAGCCCGTGGAAGTTCCGGACGTTACCTACGAAGGCGAAATCGTTGGCTGGACGGAGCACATGCCCCATCACGAAGGCCATGAGCACCACGAGCATCATGAGCATCACCAGGAAGACCCGGAAGAGCTCGTGGAGACCGAGTTCGTGAAGGAGATGGCTGTTGAGCCCGTAGAGGTTCCCGATGTTACTTACGAAGGCGAGATCATCGGTTGGACAGAGCATATGCCCCACCACGAGCACCACGAAGAAAAGAAGTAATCCACGATTTACCGGCGGCCGGACACATGTGTCCGGCCGTCTTTTTTGCGCAAAAAAGGTTGACACACTACGCCTTTTTACTATATAATTCATGTTTGTCTGATTATCTCTTATTCGCCATCTGCGCCGGGAAAACCGGTGTTGAGAATAATGGGAAAAAATTTGAAAGGATGTGTCCCCCTATGATCCGCACTTACCAGCCCAAGAAGCGCCAGCGTGCCAAGGAGCACGGCTTCCGCAAGAGAATGTCCACCGCCAACGGCCGCAAGGTTCTTGCCCGCCGCCGCGCCAAGGGCCGCAAGGAACTCACCGCCTGAGCACCCCTCTCGCCGGGAGCGATTCCTTCCTCCGGTGAAAGGGACGTGAGCGCCAATGGAGTTTACCGAAACCATTAAGAAAAATTACGAGTTCCGCCGCCTGTACGCCAAAGGAAAAAGCGCGGTCACGCCGACGCTCGTTGTGTATACCCGCCGGAACAAGACCGGCGGTAACCGCGTGGGCTTCACCGTCACTACCCGGCTCGGCCACGCCGTGACGCGCAACCGCGTCCGGCGGCGTCTGCGGGAGATCTACCGTCTCCACGAGACCGAGCTGCGCCGCGGCGCGGAGCTTGTGGTTGTTGCGCGCTCGCGCAGCGTCACCGCCGCCTACAGCGAGCTGGAGCGGGATTTTCTCCGCGCCTGCCGCAAGCTCTCGCTGACGCTGGAGGAGACTGCCCAGTGAAAGCCGTTCTCCTTTGGCTCATCCGATTTTACCGGAAAAATATCTCTCCCCGAAAGCCTCCCTGCTGCCGGTTTATCCCGACATGCTCCCAGTACGCGCTGGAAGCCATCGAGAAATACGGCGCTGCCAAGGGAGGCTGGCTTGCATTCAAGCGCATCTGCCGGTGCCATCCGTTTCACACCGGCGAACACGATTTTTATGACCCTGTGCCCTGAACGGGCAACGCTGAAAGACGGGAGTTACCTTCTATGATCAAACTATTCGGCACCGTACTGCTGTTCTTCTATAACCTTTGCGGCAGCTACGGTTGGGCTATCCTTCTCTTCGGCCTTTTCGTGAAGCTCATCATGCTGCCCTTCCAGATGAAGAGCAAGCACAGCATGATGCGCACCACCATGCTCACGCCCCGCGTGAAGGAGCTGGAGAAGCGCTACGCCACCAACAAGCAGAAGTATCAGGAAGAGGTCGCCAAGCTCTATAAGGAAGCCAAGATCAACCCGATGTCCGGCTGCCTGTGGACGCTGATCCCCTTCCCGATCGTCATCATCCTCTATCAGGCCGTGCGTCAGCCGCTCACCGCGCTCATGCAGCTCACGCAGGAGCACATCACGACGCTGACCGACGTTGTCACCCAGCTCGGCTACTATACCGCCCCGGCCAAGGCGGACGCCTATTCCCAGATGACCATCGCCAATGTGCTGCACGAGCACTTTGCCGAGATCGTCGCAAACCCCGGCGTGGCGGATTTTGCCAGCCAGCTCAAGGACATCAATTTCCACTTCCTCGGTCTCAACCTGATCGAGAAGCCGTCGCTCATGTTCTGGAACACCCCGGAGTGGCTGAACGGCGCCTGGTACATCGCGCTGCTGATGTTCCTCATTCCGTTCATTTCCGCCGGCCTCACCGTTCTCCAGACGAAGCTCACCCAGAAGATGAATCCCCCGCAGGACGCGCAGACTGCCCAGACCAGCAAGACCATGAACCTCGTTATGCCGCTGATGAGCGTTTACATCTGCTTCATCATGCCGGTGTCCATGGGCCTGTACTGGATTGAGCAGAGCGTGCTCGGCATCATTCAGGAAGCCATTCTCAATCGTTACTATAAGACGAAGCTCGACGCCGAAATGGCCGAGTTCAACGAGGCGCAGCGCAAGAAAGACGCCGAGATGGAAGCCAAGCGCGCCGAGACCGAGCGCCTCAAAGCCGAGGGCAAGACCCAGGTCAACGCCAACACGAGCAAGAAGCGCCTCGCCGCGCAGGAGCGCAACGCCGAGGAGCAGCGTCTTGCCGCGATCCGCGCCGCCGAGCGCGCCGCGAAAAACCCGGGCGCGGAGCTGCCTGCCTCGCAGGTCGGAACCCGCCGGTTTGCCCGCGGCCGTGCCTATGTGGCGGACCGCTATGATGTGACCGAGGCGGAAGCCGCCGCCGAGACCGCCGAAGCCGCCGCCGCGGGTGAGGCCGATCTCGAAGAGGCGAAGGCGCAGCTCGCCGAAACCGAAGCCGTTGAGACCGTTGAGACTGTGGAAACGGTCGAGACCGCTGAGGAAACGGCTGAAGCGCCCGCCGCCGAAGAGAAGGAGTAAAACACACATGATTCGATCCATAGAGACCACCGGCAAAACGAAGGAGATCGCGATCCGCGCCGCTCTCGAGCAGCTCAAGCTCACCGAGGACGACATCACCTACGAGATCCTGGAGCTGGGCCGCAGCGGTTTTCTGGGCATCGGCGCGGTGCCGGCGCGTGTCCGCGTCAGCTACGATGATGGCCAGCCCGAACCGAAGAACGTAAAGCCCCAGCCGGTCAAGGCTCCGGCGAAAAAGCCCGAGACCGTGAAAAAGAGCGAGCCGAAGAAGGCTGTGGCGCGCGAATATGCCGCCGGCAGCCAGGAGAAGGAAGTGGAGAGCTTCCTTCGCGGCCTGCTTGACCGCATGGGCGTGGAGTGCACGATCGACATTTCCGAGCGCGAAGGCGGCGGACTGGAAGTCAAGCTCGACGGCCCCGACATGGGCGCCGTGATCGGCCGCCGCGGCGAAACGCTCGATGCCATTCAGCATCTTGTGAACTATGCCGTCAACCGCGGCAGCGACAAGCGGATGCACATCAGCGTGGACGCCGAGGGCTACCGCAGCAAGCGCGAGGAATCCCTCGTCCATCTTGCTCACAAGATGGCGGCGAAGGCGATCAAGTATAAGCGCAGCATGGCGCTGGAGCCGATGAACTCCTACGAGCGCCACGTGATCCACACGGCGCTGCAGGACTACGAAGGCGTTTCCACCAGCTCCACCGGCGTGGAGCCGAACCGCCGCGTTGTTGTCAACTACGAACGCCCCGCCGGAGAAGCGGCGGAGGAGCCGCGCCGCAGCAACCGCGGCGATCGCAGCCGCCGTCCGCGCGATAACCGCGAAAACCGCGCCCCGCGCGCGGCCGCTCCCGCGCCGGAGAAGAAGGCGGAGACCGCCGAGCCGCTCCCCGCGCCCGAGTACCCCGCGGACTACACGCCCCCGGTGAAGAATAAACCCCAGAGCCGCGAGTGGTGCTGATTCATCAAAGAACCCTATGAAAAAAAGAGCCAATGGCAAACGCCATTGGCTCTTTTTGCATCATGCATTGAAAACGTATCTGTCCAGCCGGTCAAAGGCCTCCTGCACGCGGGAGAGCAGGAGGGCGAGATCCATACGGATGGTTGGTAAGCGGTATTTATTTGCCGCCGAAAATGCCTTTTTTCTTCGGCGTGACGCCGGTGTCGCCAAGGCTCTCGCCGAGCTTGCGGAGAAGATCCTTCTGCTCAGCGGTCAGACTCTTCGGCGTGACGACGCGCACCGTGACGAACTGGTCGCCGCGGCCGCCGCCGTGGAGATATGGCACACCTTTGCCGCGCAGACGGAATACGGTTCCGGACTGCGTGCCTTCGGGCACAGTATATTTCACCTTGCCGTCGATCGTCGGCACCTCGACCTCCGCGCCGAGCGACGCCTGCACGATGGACACGGGCAGCTCGTAGAGAATGGACGTGCCCTCACGCTCAAACTGCGGAT
Source organism: Bifidobacteriaceae bacterium (assembly GCA_963645975.1). Classification (GTDB taxonomy): domain Bacteria; phylum Bacillota; class Clostridia; order Oscillospirales; family Oscillospiraceae; genus Apopatocola. The sequence continues at coordinate 7,993 of CAVIVK010000023.1, forward strand.
GGCTGCGCACGCTCACCGTCACGAGAAGATCGCCCGCCGGGCCGCCGTTGCGTCCGGCGTTGCCGAGCCCGCGCAGGGAGATGGTCTGCCCGTCGTCGATGCCGGCGGGGATATCCACCTTGATGCGGCGAGAGCGGCGTACCTTACCCTTGCCTTTGCAGGTCGGGCACGGCTGATGGATGATCTTGCCTGTGCCGCCGCAGCGGGAGCACGGCTCCTGCGTCTGCATCATGCCGAACGGCGTGCGCGCTGTGCGCATCACGCTGCCGCGGCCCTTGCAGTCGGGGCAGATTTCCGGGGTCGTTCCCTCGGCGCAGCCGGTGCCCTTGCACTTGTCGCAGGTTTCAACCTTCATGACGTCCAGCTCGCGGCTGACGCCGAAGCAGGCTTCCTCAAAGCTGACCTGGACTTCCGTGCGGACGTTCTCGCCGCGCATGGGGGCGTTGGGCGAACGCTGCGCGCCGCCAAAACCGCCGAAGCCGCTGCTGAATCCGCCGCCAAAGCCGCCGCCGAAGAGGTCGTTCAGGATGTCGGCAAAGCCGCCGAAGCCCTCGGCACTCGACTGGAAGCTGGACGGATCAAACGCGGCGAAGCCGTACTGGTCGTACTTCGCGCGTTTATCGGCGTCGGAGAGCACCTCGTAGGCCTCGTTGACCTCTTTGAATTTCTGCTCGCACTCCTTGTCGCCGGGGTGCAGGTCGGGGTGAAATTCCTTCGCCTTTTTCCGGTAGGCTTTCTTTATGTCGTCGGCACTGGCGCTTTTGTCGATGCCAAGTACCTCATAATAATCGCGTTTATCGGCCATATAGCTATCCTCTTAACATGGAACGCGGGCGGACCGGAAATCCGTCCGCCCCGCATTCCGTTGATTGGGACTCAAATTGGGAAACTCTTACTTCTTGTCCTTGTCGTCGTCGACCACTTCGTAGTCGGCGTCATAGTACTGACCGCCCTGCTGGCCCTGCTGCGCGCCGGGATCGGTGTAGCCCGCACCCGGGTTGGCCTGCGCGCCCTGCGGATTGGCCTGCTGATACATCTTCTCGCTGACTTTGTAGAAGGCCTGCGTCAGCTCTTCGGTTGCCTTCTTGATGGCCTCGGTGTCGGTGCCGGAGAGGGCGGTTTTCAGGCTCGCGAGCTTCTGCTCCACTTCGCCCTTGTCGGCGGCGTCGAGCTTGTCGCCCATCTCGGAGAGGGTCTTCTCGGTCTGGTAGACCATCTGGTCGCCCGCGTTGCGGACATCGACCTCTTCCTTGCGCTTCTTATCCTCAGCGGCAAACTGCTCGGCCTCTTTAACGGCCTTGTCGATGTCGTCTTTGGAGAGGTTGGAGGAAGCGGTGATGGTGATGTGCTGCTCCTTGCCGGTGCCGAGATCCTTCGCGGAGACGTTCACGATGCCGTTGGCGTCGATATCGAAGGTGACCTCGATCTGCGGCACGCCGCGGCGCGCCGGGGCAATGCCGTCCAGGTGGAAGCGGCCAAGGCTCTTGTTGTACTGCGCCATCTCGCGCTCGCCCTGCAGGACGTTGACTTCCACGGAGGTCTGGTTGTCCGCAGCGGTGGAGAACACCTGGCTCTTGCGGGTCGGGATGGTGGTGTTACGGTCGATGAGCTTGGTGCAGACGCCGCCGAGCGTCTCGATACCGAGAGACAGCGGGGTCACGTCGAGCAGCAGGATGCCTTCGACGTCGCCGCCGAGCACGCCGCCCTGAATGGCAGCGCCCACGGCCACGCACTCATCGGGGTTGATGCCCTTGAAGGGCTCTTTGCCGGTGAAGCTCTTCACGGCTTCCTGCACGGCGGGGATACGGGTGGAGCCGCCGACGAGCAGAACCTTGCTCAGATCGTTGACGGAGAGGCCGGCGTCGCTCAGCGCCTGGCGGACAGGAGCCATCGTGCGCTCCACGAGATGATGGGTCAGCTCGTTGAACTTCGCGCGGGTCAAGGTGACGTCGAGGTGCTTCGGGCCGTTCGCATCGGCGGTGATATACGGCAGGTTGACGTTGGTGCTCGTCACGCCGGACAGATCGCACTTCGCCTTTTCGGCAGCCTCACGCAGACGCTGCATGGCGACCTTATCGCCGGAGAGGTCAACGCCCTCAGCTTTCTTGAACTCCTCCACGAGGTAATCGGTCACGCACTTATCAAAGTCGTCGCCGCCGAGACGGGTGTCGCCCGCGGTGGCCAGAACTTCGATGACGCCGTCGCCGATCTCCAGCACGGACACATCGAACGTGCCGCCGCCGAGGTCGTAGACCATGATCTTCTGCTCGGATTCCTTATCGAGACCGTAAGCCAGAGCGGCCGCGGTCGGCTCGTTGATGATACGCTTGACGTCGAGACCTGCGATTTTGCCGGCATCCTTGGTGGCCTGACGCTGGCTGTCGGAGAAGTACGCCGGGACGGTGATGACCGCTTCGGTCACGGTCTCGCCGAGATACGCTTCCGCGTCGGTCTTGAGCTTCTGCAGCACCATGGCGCTGATCTCGGGGGGCGTATAGCTCTTGCCGTCGATGTTGACGCGGTAGTTGGTGCCCATCTCACGCTTGATGGAGGAAATGGTGCGGTCGGGGTTGGTGATGGCCTGGCGCTTTGCAACCTGGCCGACCATACGCTCGCCGGTCTTGGAGAACGCGACGACGGACGGCGTGGTGCGCGCGCCCTCGGCGTTGGGGATGACTTTCGGCTCGCCGCCTTCCATAACGGCGACGCAGCTATTGGTAGTGCCAAGATCGATACCGATGATTTTAGACATAATGATTGCCTCCTGTATAGACGAAATATTTTTATTAACTATGGGATGATTTATTCAAACGGGGAGATCAGTTGGCGACCTGCACCATGCTGAAGCGGATCACCCGATCGCCCATTTTGAAGCCTTTCTGGAACTCCTGCACGATCTCGCCCTCGCCCTTGTCGGGGTCTTCCATGTGCATGACGGCGTTGTGCTCGTTGGGGTCAAATTTCTGACCGACGGCCTCGATTGGCGTGACGCCGAGCGTTTTGAGCGCTTCGAGGAACTGGGTCATCGTCATTTCCACGCCCTTTTTGTAGGCCTCGTCCGCTGTCTCCTGCCGGAGGGCGCGTTCGAGATTATCAAAGATCGGCAGCAGCTTTTTGAGCGTGTCGGCTTTGACGTCGGCGTAGATGTTGTCGCGCTCTCTTGCCGAGCGCTTGCGGAAGTTGTCGTATTCGGCGCGGAGCCGGAGATTTTTGTCCTTTTCCGCGGCGAGGTCGTTCTGCGCACTTTCGAGCTCGGCGCGAAGTGCGTCCACTTCGGACACCTCTTCGACCATCGGCTCCGCCGCTTCTTCGACCGGCTTTTCCTCGATGGGCTGCTCTTCCTTTGGAGCGGTTTCCTTATTCTTGCTGCTCATCGGTCCATGTGTCTCCTTTAACTATCATTTTTCCGAAGCCCGCGGGGGCTTCGCCTGCGCCGAGCAGACGGCTGAGTCCGTCGGCAATGTATTTGAGCTTGGCGGCCACGGCGCTGTAGTCCATCCGCAGCGGCCCGACCACACCGATCAGTCCGCGCTGGCCTTCGCCGGCGTCATAGCTCGCCATGACCACGCTCGAATCGCGCAGCTCCTCGGCAACGTTTTCCGGCCCAATGATGACCCGGACGGGGTTGCCGTCCGCCGCGCCCGGCAGACGCATGAGATGGTCGGAATCGGAAAGGTAGCTGATAACGCGGTGCGCCTTGTCGGGATCGCGGAACTCCGGCTGCTGCAGCAGGCTGCTCTCGCCGGTGACGTATGCCGCGCCCGCGCGGCTCTCGCTCAGCACCTCGATGGCGTAGGCGGCGATGATGGAGGTGAGCCCCATCGTATCGCGCGCCGCACGCTCCGTGGCGGAGATGAGCACCGGCGTGATGCTCTCTTCGGGGAGATTCGTAAAGCCCGCGTTGAAAAGCGCCGAAAGCTTCTGGATCTGTCCCTGCTCCACCGAGAACGGCAGATGCACGAGCTTGTTCTTAACGGTATTGTCTCCGAGAAGAACAACGATTATAAAGGTGTTCGCGTCAATGTAGAGAAGATCGAACCGCTTGATTGTCGCGGCGCGCGGCGCGCTGAGCGTGAGAGCCGGGTAGCCGGTGAGCTGACCGGCAAGCTTGCCGGCGTCGCTCATGAGCTTGTCGAGCTGCTCCATCTTCTGGCTCAGCCGGGCATTGATCGCCTCGGCCTCTTCCACGGAGAGGCGCTGCCGCTCCATAAGCTCGTTTACGTAGAACCGGTAGCCCTGCGGCGAGGGGATGCGCCCCGCGCTCGTGTGCGGCTGCTCGAGATAGCCGAGCGCTGTGAGCTCGGAGAGCTCGTTGCGGATCGTGGCGCTGCTGCACCCGAGTCCGGCGATCTCCGCGATCGTCTTGGAGCCGACCGGCTCTGCCGTGCGGATGTATTCATCCACAACAGCCGCGAGTATTTTCTTTTTTCTCTGGCTGATTTCCACGGCGGTTTCCTCGCGTTAGCACTATGTGCCATCGAGCGTTGGCACTCTCTTCTTACGAGTGCTAATTTACCACTCCTTTATATAAATGTCAAGCGTTCCGCAAAGATTTAAAAAACCGTTCACAAATAAAAAAAGTGGTGTATAATGGAGAAAAAATTCCGCCCGGCCGGGCGGCCGAAAAAGGAGACAGCGCCATGCCGACACCCTGGAAACGCTCCCCGGAGGAGCTGCACAAAACCTATATTGCCAACACGGAGGCGTTTTATAAAGTAGCGGGGCGCGGTCTCGCGCAGGAACTGGACGAGTTTGTGGTCTCGTGCGCGCTCGGCCTCTGGAAGGGAAGCCCCCGGCTCGGCCAGCAGCACGTGGACGCGGTGAATCAGCTCTATTCCAAAGGGCGCAAACCCGGCGCGTACCTTCTCTGGGAGCTCACAGAGAAGGTGTGCAAGAGCGCCGATTTTCTGCCGCCGCTCTTCTTCTGGAATCTGACGGAGCAGGACGCGCGCCGCGGCTCGGCCAATTCGCGCATTTTTGTGCGCATGCTTACAAACATACTGCTTTATCTCGCCGCCGTGGACGACGAAGTCACGATGGCCGAGGCCGAGTACATCACCGAGTGCTCCGATAAGCTCACCGCCATTTGCGACGGGGCGAACGTCATGAAATCCAAAGCGCCCATCAACGCTGCGGACTATGTGACGAGCGGGGAGCAGCCGTTCACGGCGCAGACGGGAGTTTCCGCCGCCGGTGAAAAGAAAGCGGACGCCGAGGCGTCCGCGCAGAAGGAAACCGAGCCCGAAAAGCCGAATCTCGAGGAGCTCATGGCCGAGCTGGAAGAGCTTGTCGGCCTTGGAACGGTCAAGCGCGAGGTAAAAAATCTCACCAATTTAATTAAGGTGCGCAAGCTGCGCGAGGAAAACGGCCTGCCGAACAGCGCGATGAGCCTGCACATGGTGTTCCTTGGCAACCCCGGCACCGGCAAAACGACGGTCGCGCGGCTCATGGCGGGGCTGTACGCCGCCATCGGCGCATTGAGCAAGGGGCAGCTCGTCGAGGTCGACCGTTCCGGGCTCGTCGCGGGCTACGTCGGACAGACGGCGCTCAAAACGCAGGAGGTCATCCAGTCGGCACTCGGCGGCGTGCTGTTCATCGACGAGGCGTACTCGCTCGCCTCCGGCGGCGAGAACGATTTCGGCCGCGAAGCGATCGAAACGCTGCTCAAGGCCATGGAGGATCACCGCGACGATCTCGTCGTGATCGTCGCCGGGTACGATGAGCCGATGGAGAAGTTTATCAACTCCAACCCCGGCTTGCAGTCGCGCTTCAATAAATACATGTATTTCCCCGATTACAACGGCGAAGAGCTCATGGCCATGTTTGAGATGCGCTGCAAAAAGAACGGCTACTGCCTCACCGAGGAGGCGGAGGCGTATGCGAAGGAGTTCTTTGAGGACATGTACAAAAACCGCGACGACAACTTCGGCAACGGCCGCGATGTGCGAAACCGCTTCGAGGACATCATCTCCCGCCAGGCCAACCGCCTCGCCGCCATGGAAGCGCCGACGAAGGACGATCTTATGACGATCACGAAAGAAGACTTCCTCGTTCCCGCGGAGGAATAAGAGACTCCCAAAACCGAATAAGCAGACGCGAACCGCCGCCGGAGGCAAGTCCCTCCGGCGGCGGTTTTTAGTGCTCGTTAATATCACGAAGCGTGCATAATATCAGATGCGGAGATTGACACATAAGCGCGTTTGGCGCTGAAAAAAGTCTGTAATTTCAATGGCTATACGATTCGTGAAATCCGACGGAAAAGTCGATGATCACAAACCGTGTTTTTCTGCTATTATATGGGCATGAAACACAAACCGTGTTTTAAATCTATAGAAAGCAGAAAGAATGGCCATGAGCAGAAAAGCTTATTCGGTATGGGAATATCCATCCAATACCAAGACGAACCCCATACCGCCGACGAAATCCTCGCAGGGGCGCGCCCTATCAAACCCGACCGTGGGCGTCCCGCAGGGGCAGACGAGCCAGACAACGGCACGGGCGGGCAGCAATGTCCCGCAGAGAGGGCAGAATGCCCGGCAGAACTATACGTCCCCGACAAAGGGACGTCCGACACAGAACACCGGGGCACAGCAGAATTCCAGCAAAGGAAGCCAGACGACCGGCACGACCGGGACGATTGGAGCGGCCAAACCGGCCGGAACGGCAAAGCCAACCACGGCGACCAAGCCGACCGGAGCGACCAAGACAACGGAGAAACC
>CAVIVK010000024.1:0-3543 GCA_963645975.1 Bifidobacteriaceae bacterium
CGACTATCTTCCCTGTATCGTTTGGGGGCAAAACGCGCGCCGCGCCGCGCTCTGGGATGTCGGCACGCGCGTGCATCTTCTCGGGCGCATCCAGAGCCGCGAGTACATAAAGAATCTTGACGGGCAGGCGGTACGCCGCACGGCGTATGAAATCTCCGTTTCAGACATTGCGGCGTTCCCGGCGGAATGACAAAAGAGCCGCGGATTGCTCCGCGGCTCTCAGATTTCCGTATGGAATTACTTATTGAAGATCTTGAAGATCGTATCAAACGGATCCTCGCCGTCCTCTTCCGGGGCGGGAACCGCCGCGGGCTCCTTTTGGCTCTCGGCACGGTCACGCGCGTCGGTGAAGAGGTTCGCATCGCGCGGCTCTTCGATCTTGACGGTTTCGGGCTTTTTCTCGTCAAAGCCGGTGGCGATGACGGTGACGACGATCTCATCATCGAGAGAATCGTCAAAGCTTGCGCCGAAGATGATGTTGGCTTCGGGGTGCGCTGCGCCCTGCACGAGCATGGCAGCCGCCTCGACATCGTCGAGCCCCATTTCCTTGGAGCCGGTGATGTTGATAAGCACGCCGCGCGCACCGTCGATCGAGGTCTCCATCAGCGGGCTGGAAACAGCCATCTTCGCGGCGTCCTCCGCTTTGTTCTTGCCGGCAGCACGGCCAACGCCCATGTGCGCAAGACCCGCGCCCTTCATAACGGCGGTCACGTCGGCAAAGTCGAGGTTAATAAAGCCGGTATTCTTGATAAGCTCGGAGATGCTGCTCACGGCCTTGATGAGGACATCGTCCGCAATCTCAAAAGCGTTGGCGAGCGTGACCTTCTCGGGGCTGGCGTATTTCAGGCGATCATTGGGGATGATGAGGAGGCTGTCCACGCGCCCCATCAGCTCGCTGACACCCTGCTGCGCCTGGAGAGCGCGGCGGCGGCCCTCCCAAGAAAACGGACGGGTCACAACGCCGACGGTGAGGATGCCGGCGTCCTTCGCAGCCTCGGCCACGACCGGAGCCGCGCCCGTGCCGGTACCGCCGCCCATGCCGGCGGTGAGGAACACCATGTCGGTACCCTCGAGCGCTTCGGAGATCGCGTTGCGGCTCTCCTCGGCGGCGCGCTTGCCGACGTCGGGATCCGAGCCCGCGCCCTGGCCATGCGTCAGCTTTTCGCCGATCTGGATGGTCTGCTTCGCGCCGGAAACGGCGAGAGCCTGTTTATCGGTATTGACCGCGATGAACTCCACGCCCTTCGTATCGCCGGCCGCCATGCGGTTGACAACATTGTTGCCGGCACCGCCGATGCCGATGACTTTGATAGTGACAACGTTCTCCGCGTCTTTGTTGATAGCCATTCTATATACCCTCCCAGTTCCTATTTGGGGACTTATACTCATACTCTTGTCATTTTATAACGTTTTTAACCGCAGGTCAACAGCATTATGTTGACCTGCGGCTGGTTTTTGTAACAAATTTGAAAAGAAATCCGCCTTTTTTGCTCAATCGGGGCTAAACGTCCAGGCGCTGCCGTTCGTATAATAGAGCGTTCCGGCGTCCTCCACAGCGAGCTGGGAGACGACATTTTTGAGCATGGCGACGCGGTAGAGCATCTCTCCTTCCGCGCCGAGATAGACCGTCAGGCGGCCATCGTAGCGCAGCGAGGGATTAGCGGGATCGCGAAGATCGATCCACTCCACGAGATCGGAGACATCCTCCGCGCGGAGCGCCGGGAGGATCTCCTGCAAAACGGCAAGGCGTTCGGCATCCGTGCCCTCGACGAGCATATCCTCCCCCTCGAGCGCCGTCATCGGTTCCAGCGAGCGGATTTCCGGGTACTTTTCCGCCGTGAGAGAATCGGTCGTACCGAGCATTTTTCCGCGGCGGTCAAGCAGCCAGTAGTCCTCGTCAATGACCATATACGCCGCAGGGGCAGAGCCCTCCGCCTGAATGACGATCTTATTGGGGAGCTGGCGCGTGATGCTCACGGTGTCCATGTACGGCAGATCGGAGAAAATCATGCTCGCCGCCTTGAAACGGTCGACAAAAAAGAGGTTCGCGCCGTGCTCCACGCCGGAGGCGTTGATGATCTCCTCGTCGGTATACTCCGAGGCGTTGATGACCTCGATCCTGGAGACGCGAAACGCGAGACTCATCACCAGGATAACGACAAAGAAAAGCAAAACGAGAACCATCGGCCCATACCACGGGCTGCGGCGCTTTACTTTATTGTGCTGACTGAATTCCATTTCCGATGTCATGTTCTGCTCCTTTTGTATGGTATGGCAGCACCGCATAATTCAACAGGAATCGTATGGTTCTGCCTTATTATCCTTCCTCGCGCCAGACCGACGCGCCGAGCGAGCGCAGCGTCTCGCCCAGCGATTCGTAGCCGCGCAGGATGTGTCCTGCATCCGCCACGGTGCTCTCCCCTTCCGCGCCGAGCGCTGCGGCTACAAGCGCCGCGCCGCCGCGAAGATCGGGGCTTTTCAGGGAAGCGCCGTGCAGCGCTTCCACGCCGGTTACGAGCGCCATCGGCCCGCGGAGGACGATCTGCGCGCCGAGAGCGCGCATTTCCTCGGCATGGCGGTAACGGCCAGAGAAAATATTTTCGATGAATATTGCCGGTTTCGTGCACCGGAGCGACGCCGCCATCAGCAGAGGCGCCGCATCCGTCGGAAATCCGGGATACGGTCTTGTGACGATCGCGCCGGGCGAGGCCGGGCGGCCGTGCGACGCCATATGTATGCGCTCTCCGTGCGCGCTCACGGCGCAGCCCATCGCGCGCAGCGCGTCGAGCACCGGGGCAAGCTGTCCGGGCGCGGCGCCGGTGAGCTCGATCTCTCCGCCGGCACACGCCGTGCAGCAAAGATACGTTGCCGCGGCGATCCGGTCGGGCGGGATACGAAGTCCCGCATGGTCGCGCGGGGAAAAGCCGGTAATTCGGATGACCGGCGAGCCTGCGCCGGATATTTCCGCGCCAAGCGCGCGGAGATAGCTTTGCAGCGTTTCAATCTCCGGCTCGCGGGCAGCGTTATAAATGACGGTCGTGCCCTCCGCCGCGCAGGCGGCGATCATGGCGTTTTCCGTTGCGCCGACGCTCGGCAGCGCGAGCGATATCTCCGCGCCGCGAAGGTGCGAGGCTCGGCACACGATGCTGTCCTCGCCCTCCTCGATCTCCGCGCCGAGCAGCCGCAGGGCGTGCAGATGGAGATCGATCGGCCGCGGACCAAGTTCACAGCCGCCGGGAAGCGATACCTCCGCCTCGCCAAAGCGGGCGAGCAGCGGGCCGAGAAAAATCACGGAGGAGCGCATCCGGTGCATCAGCTCACGCGGAATGTCGCACCGCGTGGGCGCGGTCGTATCGACGGAGAGCGCGTCGCCGCAGCGCGCCGCGGTGCAGCCGAGATAGCGGAGAATGTCCATCGCCGCGTCAACGTCGCTCAGGTTCGGGCAGTTGAGCAGTTCCGTTTCCGCGCCGCAGAGAAGCGACGCCGCAATCACCGGCAAAACCGCGTTCTTTGAGCCCTGTACGCGGATCTGTCCGCGAAGCG
>CAVIVK010000025.1:0-4098 GCA_963645975.1 Bifidobacteriaceae bacterium
GTGCTACGTAGTGCAGATATATATTGTAAATCCCGGCGCTGTAGCGCATATAGTGCGCCATGTGCGGCGGCGCGACGACATAGTCCAGCTCCAGCGCGGGATTTGCCGCGAGCTCCGGCGCGCTGCACGATTTTCCGGTGAACGCACGCCCCGGCGCTGCGGCGCGGCGCGCAGCGTTAATTTTCCGTACCTCCTCCACAACCTCGAAAAGCCGGGCACGCCCCGGAATACCGTAGGCCTTGAGCGCCGGAGACACCGCAAGGCAGATCGTCTTTTCTGTGCGGGTCGGGTCCGCCACGACGAGATTCGTCGTCATCGGGTCAAGACCGCGCTCCATGCACTCCACCGAGGCATAGAACGACTTGAGATCGATGGCAAGATATGTCCGCTCGCCCATGGCGCACCTCCGCTGCTCTTTGTTAGCTACTATTATATTAGCTTATTAAGCGAATTTCAAGCATTTTTTCGCAGACAAAGCCCCGGTATGATTTGGCATCATACCGGGGCTTCGCTGTCCCGAGGACACAGGAGGGTCAGAAGAAGAGAAGAAGAAAAAGAAGATCAAACAAGATAAGAGAAATTATTTGGCGCAGTTGAGGATAAGCGCGAGGAAGCTCATCGGCGCATCGCTCGTGTTGGCAATGCCGTGGCTGTCGCCGTCGCGGCATTCCATCATATCGCCGGCGTGCAGCTCGTAGACCTCGCCGTTGTCGGTGATGGTCGCGGTACCGTCGAGAATATAATAGACCTCAAATTCGCCGTGGTGCTCGTGCACGCCGATGGAGCTGCCGGGCTGCAGCGTGTTGACGGCGAAAAGCCGTCCGGCGCCGTAGGCGTCCTCGGCACGAAGGATATGATGCACCTGGCAGGTGCCTTCGCCTCCGGCCATGTGCTCGCGCACTTCAAGAAGGCGATCATTTTTGAGCGTTTTCATCGGTTTTATCCCTTCTGCCCGAGAGCTTCGCGGATTTCCTTGAGAGAGCGCGTGCCGACGCCGCGCAGCAGCATGAGATCGGAGCTGAAGCTGATGAGCTTCACGCCGCGGCGGATATACGCCACAGATTCCTCGACCGTCGCGGCAGGCGCGCCGACGGGAATGCCGGCAGCGTTGGCCTTTTCGATGACATAGTCGATGGCATTCTGCACAATGGGATCGGAAATCTCCACGCCGTAGGAATCGGAAAGATCGCCGGGGCCGAGCTTGAGCACGTCAATGCCGGAGGCGATGATGTCGTCGATGTTCTCAACCGCCTCTTTGCTCTCGACCATCGGCCAGAGCATGCAGTTTTCGTTGGCAATGCGCTTATATTCCTTCATGGGCAGCGTGCCGTAACCGGTAGCGCGGGAGGTGTTGGAAAAGCCGCGCTTACCAACAGGGGCGTACTTGCCAGCTTCAACAAGCGCGCGTGCCTGCTCGCCGGTATCGCAATGCGGGAAGATCATGCCCGTGACGCCCATATCGAAGTACTGAAGGATTTTGCCGGGGTCGTGGTCGACGATGCGGAGCACCGGCTCCAGCCCGCCGAGCTCACAGCCGCGGACAAGATCGAGCACCTGTACCGGCTGGCAGGGGAAGTGCTCGCCGTCGATGAACACATAGTCAAAGCCGCATGCGCCGTAGATTTCGGCGATCATGGGGTTGAGCGTGCGAATCTGGCAGCCGATAACCGGCTCACCGGCACGAAGTTTTTCACGAATACGGTTGGATTTGATCATGATTTGCTGCACTCCTTTGTTTCATCGTGACAGCCCAGCCGCTCAAAAATCGCGGCAAAGCCCATCATGTCATACATTTTTTCTCCGGCGCGGATACGAGCGAGGATTCCATCCTCACGCTCCTGCCGGGCCTTCGCTCCAGCCAGCACGGCCTCGATCTCGGTCGGCGGGATCACAACGACGCCGTCATCGTCTGCCACGACGATATCGCCCGGGCAGACCGTCACGCCGCCGCAGCAGATCGGGTGGTTCACGGTGCCGAGGGAGTCCTTCATAAGCCCCTTCATGGAAATTCCGGCGGAAAACACCGGAAAGCCCATGGCGCGAATTTCGGCGGCGTCGCGAACGCTGCCATTGAGGACAAGACCCGCCGCGCCGTTCGCCATGGCCTGCGCGCTCATGAGATCACCCCAGCTCGCCGCCTCGGTGCACATACCGGTATCCGCGACGATCACATAGCCGGGGCCGGACATTTCGAGCGCCCGGTGGAGCATGAGATTGTCGCCAAGATGCGTTTTGACCGTGATGGCCTGCGCGCAGATTTTCATTCCCGGCGAGAGAGGCTTTATGGCGCAGTCCATCGCGCCGCGCCGCTCATACGCTTCGTGGAGCGTGGCGGCACTATATTTTGCAACTTCGCGCAGCAGCTCTGCCGGGAGGAGCGGCGCGTTCTTGCACACATGTACAATTTCCATGGCTCAGTTGAAGTTATAGTCGGTGACGATGGGCTCGCGGCCTTCGAACTTGTCGTTGAAGTACTCGTTCAGGCAAATGCCGAGGAAGGAGCCGGAGATGTTCGTCACATTCGTAAAGCCGTCGCCCAGCAGGCCGCAGAGCGCAAAGTAGCTCCGCTGCGAGGTGCGGCAATGGATGTACACCGGCTTGTCGCGCGGAATCTCGTTCCGGCGGGAGCGAATCTGCGAGAGCGGAATGTTCACCGCGCCCTTGAGATGACCCTGCGCATATTCCTCCGGCTCGCGTACGTCGACAATGTACGCGCCCTGCTCGACGAGCGAGCGAACCTCGTCCACACGCACCTGGTGATACCGTCCGCTCAGAAGGTTGAGACCGACGAGCGCTGCCATGTTCACCACGTCCTTCGCCGTGCCGTATACCGGCGAATAGCAGAGCTCCAGCTCCTTGAGGTCTTCAAGCGTCGCGCCCATGAGGATCGCCGTGGCGATCACGTCGATGCGGCGCGTGACGTTCCCCTCGCCGATGGCCTGCGCGCCGAGCACACGGCCCGTCGGCACTTCAAAGATCAGCTTGAACGCCATGTAATGCGCGTCCGGCATGATCTTCACCTTGTCGGTATGCAGAACATACGCCACATCGTAAGGGATGCCGAGCTTCTTCGCCGTGCGCTCATTCATGCCGGTGCACGCCGCGTTCATGGAGAACACGCGCAGGCACGAAGTGCCGATATAGCCGTTGTTCGTGTGCTGAATGCCGCAGATATGATCCGCCGCGGCGCGCGCCTCGCGCTGCGCGGGGCCCGCCTGGGCAAAGCTGCCGTAATGATGGCCGAGACGGTCATAGGTCTCGATCGCGTCGCCGACGGCGTAGATATCCGGGTCGCTCGTCTGATAGTTATGATTCACGCGGATGCCGCGGTATTCGCCGATCTCCAGTCCCGCATCCACGGCGAGGCCGGTGTTCTGCGCCACGCCGATGGAGAGCACCACCGCGTCTGCGGGGAGCTCCACGGTCTGGCCGTTGCGCTCGGCAATGACGCTGTGGTCGGTGATCTCGCGCACCATGCTGTTCACGTGCAGCGCGATGCCGTTATCGATGATCTCCTTATGGAGGAGCTGCGCCATATCGTAGTCGAAGGGCATCATGACCTGCGCCGCGCCCTCAACGATGCTGACGTTCCGTCCCGCATGCTTGAAGTTCTCGGCGATCTCCAGACCGACGAAGCCGCCGCCCGCGACGACGATGTTCTGCGCGTTATGCTGCTCTACATAGTCCTTGAGCGCGCAGGCATCGGTGACGTTGCGCACGGTGAACACGTTTTCACGATCCACGCCGGTGATGCTTCTCGGCTTCACGGCACGGGCGCCGGTGGCGAGGATGAGCTTATCGTACGATTCCTTATATTCCTTCCCGGTTTCGCGCTCGCGCACGAGGACGTATTTCTCCTCGCGGCAGATCTTCACGACTTCGGTTTTGACGCGCACGTCGATGTTGTGCCACGCCTTGAACTTCGCCGGGTTCATCTCAACGAGCATTTCGCGCTTCGGAACAACGCCGCCGATGAAATACGGCAGGCTGCAGTTCGAGAACGAGGCGTCGTCGCCGCGCTCGAACATTACGATGCTCGCCTTCTCGTCCAGACGCCGGATGCGCGCCGCTGCCGAGGCTCCGCCGGCTACCCCGCCG
>CAVIVK010000026.1:0-3282 GCA_963645975.1 Bifidobacteriaceae bacterium
CGACGATATCATCAAGGTCCACGTCCACACGGACGCGCCGGGCCGCGCGCTGACCGAAGCGCTGCGCTACGGTCCGCTCCAGACCGTGAAGATCGAGAACATGCGCAACCAGCACACCTCTCTCGCCGACAAGGAGACCGCCGCCGCGCCTGCCGCCCCCGCCCAGCCGGAGGCCGAGCCGGAGATTGCCCCCGCCGAGAAGGAAGTGGGCTTCGTCGCCGTGTGCGCCGGAGACGGTATGGCCGATCTCTTCCGCTCGCTCGGCGCCGACCGGATCGTGACCGGCGGCCAGACGATGAACCCCTCCACGGATGATATCCTCCGCGAGGTGAACAAGACCCCGGCTTCCACCGTGTTCGTGTTCCCGAACAACAAGAACATCATCATGGCGGCGGAGCAGTGCATCCCGCTCACGGAAAAGACCGTGCGCGTCATCCCGACCCGTACCGTACCGCAGGGCGTTGCCGCGCTTGCCTACATGGATCCCGACCAGTCGCCCGACGATCTGGAGGAGTCCTTCAAGGAGAGCGCCGCGCGCGTCCACACCGCGCTCGTGACCTATGCTGCGCGCGATTCGGACTACGACGGCCACATCATCCATGCGGGCGAATATCTCGCGCTGCTCGACGGAAAGCTGCTCGGCAGCTACGCCAGCCTCCCGACGCTCCTCAAGGAGCTCAACTGGGCATTCGGCGAGCTGGAGCCCGAATTCCTCACCGTGTACTACGGCCAGGACGTGACCGAGACCGACGCCAACGGCGTTGCCGAAAGTCTCACCTCCTGCTTCCCGGAGGCGGACGTTTCCCTCGTGAGCGGCGGTCAGCCGGTATATTATTACATGATCGCGGCGGAGTGAACGTTTTTTCCTCCCCATCCGTCTTATAAAAAGAGACCCGCTCTCGCGGGTCTCTTTTTTCCAAAAGAAAGATAAGATCAAAGGATAAAAGACCTATGGCAAAACGCTCTGACCATTCCGGCGGCACGGCGCTCAAAACGCGCCCGCGCGCGGGGCGCATCGTTCTCTGGGCCGTGCTCGCGGCGCTGCTTCTCGGCGCGGTGATCGGCGTCGTTTCGCTGCTCCGCCGCCCATCCGGCGCGCAAACGCCGGAGAACACCGCTGTGCCCACTGCCGTGCCGGGCACCTCCGGCACGCCTTCGGAAACGCCGCTGCCCGAAGAGCTGCGCGAAGCGCCCCTCTCCCCCGAAGCGGAGATCGCCGAGCGCGCCGCGGTGCGCTCGAACGGCTTTCCGATGCTCGCCTGGGCGCTGGACGGTTTTTCCACCGACAGCCGCGGCCGGATGCAGTATTCCGGCGGGAAATATCTCACCGGCATCGATGTTTCCGAGCACCAGTATGATATTGACTGGGCGAAGGTTGCCGCCGACGGCATCGATTTTGCGATGATTCGCGTCGGCTACCGCGGCTCGACCGCCGGCCAGATCTACACGGACGAATACTTTGAAAAGAACATCGCCGGAGCGACCGCTGCCGGTCTGAAAGTTGGCGTTTACTTCTATTCGCAGGCGATCAACGCCGAGGAAGCCGCTGAGGAAGCCGCCTTTGTGCTCGACGCCATCCGCCCGTACAAGGTCACGTTCCCGGTCGTGTTCGACTGGGAGATCGTCGGCGGGAGCGACGCGCGCACGTATACCGTATCGCGCGCGGTGCTCTGCGAGAGCGCCAAAACATTCTGCAACGCCGTAGAGGACGCCGGGTACGACGCGATGATCTATTTCACGCAATATCTCGGCTACCGGAAATACATACTGCGCCAGCTCTCCGACTACGAGTTCTGGTACGCCGAATACGAGGCAAAGCCGCGCATCGTTTTCAACTTCGATATGTGGCAGTATTCGAGCACCGGCTCGGTGAACGGCATCGAGGGCGACGTTGATCTGAACATCTACTTCCGGCAAAACTGAATTTTCTTCGCCCTCCGTCAGGAAAAAGCCTCGACGGAGGGCGATTTTTCTTGACAGACGAAATCGCCGCGCTATAATAGTTGTACATACAACGATGTACCTGCAACTTTCCATTACGGAGGCGTCTATGGACATTACGGAACGACAAATTACCAAGATCGCGCGCGAGGCGGAAAAGCTTGTGCTGCTCTCCTTGCGGGAGGAGGACGTCGGCACGGCGGAGATCGATCTCATCCACGCGCTGCGCCACCACCCCGGCTGCACGCAGGCCGCACTTGCGGAACTTCTGCACGCGGACAAGGCCGCCATCGCACGGCGGACAAAGAATCTTGAGATGAAAGGATATCTCGTCCGCCGGGATGCGCCCAACGACCGGCGCAGCCAGCTTTTATACCCCACGGAAAAGGCGGAGAGCCTGAAAGCCTCCAAGGCGGAGATCGAGGCGTCTTTTTATGAGTACCTGATAGGCACCCTGACCGCGAACGAGGCCGCCGCGTTTGCCGCGGCGCTCCACAAGCTTTACACAGCATCCAAGACCGAGAGCCGTGCAGGGTTCCCGCATTTCCGAAATACGGCAAAGGAGGCGTCCGCCGATGAAGAATAAAAGCTTCCGCCCGGATTTGATCGCGTCGTATTTTCGTTTGGAGTGGCTGCCGCTGCTCTTTGTGACGCTTTCAGGGCTTGTCTATAACGTCGGTCTGCTGGCCGGGCCATGGTTTGAAGGACGGCTCGCCCAATGTCTTGCCGACATTCTCGGCGGGAACGAAACGGCCGCGAGCATGGCCTTGCTCGTGCTCGGCTATATCCTCGTCACGCTTCTCGTGCAGGCGGCTCGATTCATCAAGCGCTTTTATGTCCGCCGCTTTGCCAACAATATCAACCGCCGCATGAAGGGCGTTCTTTATGCCAATCTTGTGCGGCAGAGCCGCGCGTCGCTCGAAAAAGAGGGCGCGGGCGAGCTGATGACCAAGGCCATCTCCGACGTGGATGACTGCGTGGAGGGGATGCGGAAATTCACGACCGAGGTTTTTGATACCGGCGTGGCGCTTGTCGGTTATATGGTGATGCTGCTCGTGTACGACTGGCGGCTTGCGCTGCTGAGTCTTCTCTTCACGCCGGTATCGTATGTCTGTGCGGCCTGGATGAAAAAACCGGTGCAGCGCGCGGGCGCGGCATACAAAAAAGCCGCCGGCGCGCTCAGCGCCGCAACGCTCGACCGCGCGCAGAACGCCGTGACCTATCGCATCTACGGCTGCGAGGACGCACGCTCGGCGCGGTATGAGGACACGCTGAAAAATTACGAAACCACCGCCGTGCGCAGCAACGTGTGGCAGTCGGCGCTGCCGCCGCTCTATCTCG